>JBGARM010000144.1:0-7585 GCA_044230215.1 Thermoanaerobaculia bacterium
CTGCCAGCCGGGCATCCCGCCGAGCGTCAGCGGAGCGACCGACACGTCGACCATCGGGTCGGGCCAAGGTGCGGCGGCACCGACCCGGGCGCGCGCCTGGGTGAGCGTCGCGGCGGCGGTGTCCACCTCCGGGTTCGCGTTCCAGGAGAGCGTGACGTCATGGTCCCCGGGGCCTGGCACCGCCGCCAACCCGGTAGGTGCGCTCGGTCGATCACCGCTCCAGACGAAAACCGTCGTCGCCTTGCTCCGATTCGCAGCGCCGTCGACGAGACGGACCGTCAGTGCGTTGTCGCCCAACTCCAGCGCGAGGGCCGCGAGGACGAATTCTCCCGCGGCGTCGGTGGAGAGCGCCGGCAGCGCGGTCGTCCCCGCTGCGTTGGCGATCGAACCCTCGAGGACGGCCGGCACCGGACCGCGGCCGGCGAGGGTCACCGACCTCGCTTCGGTCGGGGTGTAGGGCTGGCGCAGGAGCGGCGTGTAGACGAGCGCCGGGGCTTCGTTGGAGGGACTCGAGAAGTTCTCGAACTCGTCCTGGGCGAGAACCCGGTAGCGCACCGCGCCGTCGGCGAGACCGGAGTCGAGGTAGGTCGCCACGGTGAGCGGCGCGGTCGTCAGGCGAACCCAGTCTTCGCTCCCGGCGGCGGCTCGTTCCACCTGGTATCCGGCGACCTCGGGATCTGCGGAAACCTCCCAGGTCAGCGTGACGTCGCCGCCGTCCACGCCGGTCTGAAGGGCGATCGGCGGCGCAGGGGCGGCAAGGTCGGTATAGCTGATCTGAATCGGCGTCGGACCGGGATCGACGAGCCCTCCCGTATCGCGCGCGATCGCCTGCAACTCATAGTCGCCGTAAGGCAGGTCGGGGTCGAAAGCGGTGGGATCGAACACCGTTTCCCACGGAGCCTGGGTGTCGAGGCTCCCGAGATCGATCCAGTCCGGAGCGCCGGCGGCACGGTATTGGAACCGGACCTCGACCACGTCCAGGTCCACCACGGTCGCCACGACCGGCGTCGGGCCATCGATCGCGGCGCCGTCGGCGGGCGCGACGATCTCGGCGTGCGGCGCCTGCCGCGAGACGGTGGCTTCGGCCTCGTCCGAGGGAAGCGAGAGGTTTCCCGCCAGATCCATCGCCAGGACGAGGTAGGTGTAGGTGCCGTCGGGTCGGGTGCGATCGAGGTAGCTGGTGTCGCGAATCAGGAAAGCCCGCAAGTCGCCGGGGGCACCGCCCACCGCATTGACCAGCGCGCCGTCGCGATAGAGGAGGTAGCCGTCGAGGTCGGACTCGCTGTTGGCGTTCCATGTCACCGCCACGTCCGCGGAGCCGCCGGCGACCGTCGCCACGAGGCCGGTCGGCTGGGCCGGCGGGAGGTTGTCGACGATCACCGTGATCTCGTCGACTCCGACGTTGCCAGTGAGGTCTTCGGCCTCCAGCCGCAGGCGATGGACGCTCTCTTCGGCGAGTCCGGTCGTCGACCAGTCCACCAGGCGATCGGCCTCGACCGGGAACCCCGAGCGGACCAGCAGGGTCAGGGAGCCTCCGGCGACCGGCTCAGCGGTGAGGCGGAATTCGCGAAAGTCCCCGACGCTCCAGGCCGTGCCGCGAACCTCCACCCAACCCGACACTCGCACTCCGGCGAAAGGCTGCAGAATTCGCACCGTCGGCGGCGTACGGTCGATCTCGACCGACGCCCCGTTCGACGGCGCGCTGCGCCACCCGGCGCGATCGACGGCGCGCACGACATAGACATGCTGCCCATCGCCCAACCCCGCGTCGAGGTAAGTCGTCGCGCTCAGCGGACCGCCGGGGAGACGGATTCCGTCGCGATCGATCTCGTAGCCCACGACATCGGGCTCCGGACTCGCCGTCCAATGCAGCCGGGCGTCGTTCCCGCTCTCGAGGGTTGCGGTCAGAATCGGCGGCGACGGCGGATGGGTGTCGACGTCCACCACCACCTCCGCCTGGGCCCGGTTCCCGGCGGCGTCGATCACTTCGAGACGGAGCAGGTATCGCCCGTCGGGTGGCAACGCGCTCCAACTGGCCAACGACCCGGCCACGACGGGGGATGGCCCACGGCGAATCTCGGAGAAGAGCGGCGAGCCCTCCGGCGCGACGCTGAGGACGTACTCCGTCAGATGGGCATCGGTCGCCGTCCCGACAACGGGCGTCGGCGCCTTGACGAAGCTCGCCGCTCCCGGCGAGCTGATCACGGCGACCGGAGGCGAATTATCGACCGTCACCTGCAGGCGAGCTTCGGCGGCGAGCGCCGCCCGGTCGGTGGCGCGCAACCGCAGGGTGTAGAGCCCATCGGCGAGAGCGCCGAGCGACCAGGCGGCGAGGGTCGGTCCGGGCGGAATCTCACTGCCCGAAGCGAGCAGTGTCCACACTGTCGGGGCGCTCCCCGCGCCCGCCTCGAGGCGCCACTCGGCGAGATGCTCTTCGACGATCGTACCCGCGACCGCGACCGGGCCCGCCGCCGCGCCGACGATGGCGCCGGCCGCAGGCGCGGCGAACGAGACCGTCGGCGGAGTGTTGTCGACGATGAAGGCGAAGACCTGCTCGACGCGGATCTCGGCCGCATCCTCGGCCCGGATCCGCAGGGCGTGCGGTCCCTCATCGAGGCCTTCGAGACTGCCGAGAGGCGCGTTGACCCGGTTGGCGGTGCCGGCTGCGATCTCGGTCCATGCGCCGTTCGCCGAACCGCTCGCCAGCTCCACCGTGAAGTGAGTCAGATGGGCGTCGAAGATGGTGCCGACGACGGAGCCCGATCCCGTGACGTAGCCGGCGTTTGGCCGGCTGATCGAGACCGCGGGCGGCGTGCGGTCGAGAATCAGGTTCACGGCTTCGTCCTGGGTGACGTTCGAATTCGACGCCAGTACGGCATGCACCTCGGCGCGATACTCCCCGTCGGCCGCGGTGGAGCCATCGGCGCGGTTCCCGTCCCAGCTCAGCACCAGGGCCCCCGGAGCTGCCACCTGATCGAGGACCAGCGTCCGCACCAGCGAACCCGCGAGAGTCTCGATTCTCATCGAGAGCAGCGCCGGGACTTCGACTCCGAGCCGCAAGGCGGTCTGCTCTCTTCGCTCGTCGCCGTTGGGCGAGAACAACACCGGCACCGCTTCGAGATACGACAGGAGCCGCAACGGCGAGTCGAGGAGCAGCGTCTCGCGATCCTCGGCGACGTTCCCCGCCTTGTCCTCGGCGACCAGGCGCAGTGTGTAGACGCCGGAAAGGCCGAAGGTGTTCCAGGTGCCGAGAAACTCGTCCGGTCCCGACCTCGTCCCGGTCGCTACCGACCCCCAAGTGTGGGGATCGGCTCCGAGGCCCGCATACAGCTGAAAGCGCATGAAGTGGACGTCGTCGAGCAGGCCCCGCGCGTTCACCAGCATGGGGAGCGGATCGCCCGCCCGCGGGAAGAGCAGATCCACTACCGGCGCGGTGGTGTCGACGGTCACCGGGACGATCTGGCGCGCGACGTTGGTGCAGCCGTCGGTCCAGTCGATGACCGCGACATACCATCCGTCCGCGACAACCTCTCCCGCATCGTCGAGGCCGTCCCACTCCACGCTCCGTTGGTCGAAGACGAGCTGGCCAGCGAGAAGCTGGCGTATCGCCGGACCGACGGGCTCCGGTTTCTCCACAGTGCCTGCCGCGGCGAAGACATTCACCGTGGCGGTGAGCGTCTCCGCGGCGAGTAGGGAAAGTTCCGTCGCATCGAAGGCCCCATCCCCGTTCGGCGAGAAGAGCTCCGGGCCGGTGAGTGACGAAGAACCCTCGACGAGTCCGTCGACTTCCACCGTGCGCTCGAGACAGACGTGGAAGCCCCCCCAGTCGACGGCTTCGAGCTTCATCTCGACTATGCCGTCGATCGGAAACTCGGCGGTCCAGGTCGCCGCAACCTGCTCCAAGGGGCCACCCGGTGGAAAGTACCGCCTGGGGCATCCCTCGAAGGTCTTGGGCGCCTCCCATTCACCGGACAGGCGATTCCCTTCCTCGCCAATGCACGAAGGAGAGACCCCACTAGGGTTCGCACCGCAGCCGCTCGTACACAGGGACGGAGTCTGCCCAAAGCGAAGACGACCCGCAGCGAACTGGTTGAACCTCGGAATGAACGCGCCCGGGTCGCCAAAGAAGCTCGGGGAGGAGAGCGAGTACTGGAGCCCGCCCTCGTCGCTCAGCGCTTGGTCGACCCGCAGGGCGTTCGCGCACAGGCGCTGACCCTCTGCCGGGTAGAGGATTTCCGCCGTGGGAGGCGTTCGGTCGACGACGAAGTGCCCGATCCAGGAGCGCTCCTCTCCCGTCGAGTTGACTACCCTTGCGCGATAGCGGAATTCGCCCTCGTCGAGACCGGCTGGGTCCAGACGGTAGCTGTAGGTCTGCCCCGGGGTCGGACGATTGAAACTCGTCCAGAGCTCTTCGGAGCCGTCGTCGTGCAGCCGTCCGAGGGTGAGCAGCACGAGCTCGCGATCCTCGCGGTAGTTGCTGGGGTCGAGCTCGAAGATCAACCTGCCACTCGGCGCGGCTCCACAACTGGCGGCCCACTCCGGGAAGGCCCGTGCCTGCACACCGAAGCACGGCGCTTGGTAGAACGATGGACCGGAGGTCAACGTCGAGACGCTCCCATCCGGATCGACGCGGTCGCCTGCGAGCCGCGCCGCGTAGGGCGTACACGGGGTCCACGCTTCCTGGCGGAAGAGGAACAGCCCATTGCGCGCATAGGCCGGAGTCACCACGACTGGAGGCGCGTAGCGCGGATCGACCGCGCTCGACAACGTCAACTCGACCTCCTGCACCGGATCGTTTCCCACGACGCGGCCAAGAAAGAAGAGCGCGTCTCCCGGCGCAACCGCACCGACGGCGACAGCGTCCCTATAGAGATCGGAGAGATCGCGAAGCTCAGGCGTGACCGTCAGCGGAACTTGGTCCTCGGGCAAAGGACCCAGAAGCTCCAACCTGGTCGTTGCTGAGGATCCTCGACGAACCACCATCGTGCTCGACTGCCAGGAATCGCCCAGCGAATCGGTTCCGCCGAGCCGCACGCAGTAGCGCCCCGGCGCGAGGGTTGAAGCATCCCAGAGCACCTCGAAACCGAGGTCCGGTGGCGGTAAGCCCCAGGGCAGCGACGACCCCACTGCGTAGGTCGCGGCGGCGGTGGCGATCGCCCAGCCCTGCAGCGGGCAGACGGCTCCGAGGAGAGGAACCACCTGGATATCGACCGAGCTCAGCGCCGGGGTCCAGCTTTCCAGTGCTTCGAGGCGAAGATAGCCGTTCTCCGGAATGTCGGGCTCGCTCCATGCACAAGTCGTCTCGCCGGGGGGGCCGAGGAGCGATCCACTGGGCTGGGCGCTGGCCGCACCCAGCAGCACTGCGGGCGTCGGGCGGTCGGCGATTTCAACCGTCCGGTTGCCGGCGCGATCCGTCGCGACCAGGCGGTAGAGGAAAGCAACGACCTCCGTCGTCGACAGCGTGCCTTCGGGTACCGCTTCCCACGATGCCGGAGTTGGCGCCAGACCGCGTTCCAGGCTTACGGTAACGTCATCCGTCGTCTCGGGGTCGCCATCATCGTCGGCCCCGTAGAGGACCTCGTAGCGAACATCCAGATGCCGCGCACTCGGCGAGATGCCTTCGGGGCGACATTCCGTTCGTGGTGGGGAGAATGCGATCGACGCCGCCGGCGCTTGAGTATCGACCTCCACGAACTGCTGGAAGTCGAGTACGCGAAGGCGATAGCGGGCGTCCGGGACCCGGATCCCAGACTCGTCGCGGCCATCCCAGACGAAACTGTGCTCCCCGGGCTCGGCGTGACTGCGCGAAATCGTGCGCACTACGGCCCCAGACAAGTCAATGAACTCGAACTCGAGGTTCGCTGGCTCGAGGACCCGGTAGTGCACGACGGTCGAGTCGAGCGTCCCATCGCCGTTCGGCGAGAAGATCTCCGGACTGACGTAGAGATCGGTCAAGACCGGGGTCTCTGACGAGAAGACGCGTTGCGTCGCGATGCGGCTATTGCCGGCCTTGTCCTCCGACACGAGCCGGACCCGGAAAACGCCCGGGCCGGGCGGGACCCAACTCTGGAACTCGTCTCCGAACACCTGGTGCGTCGATGGCGGAGCCACGGGCAGCCACGCCGGGTTGCCGCTTTCGTAGGCGTACTCGAGGCGATAGCGCGAGAAGTCCCGGTCCGCCGCCGCGCCTTCGAGCAAGATGCCGCCGACGCCAGGCACCCGGCGCGCGGTGAGCTCGGTGCCCAGATTGAGCCAGTTCTTGACTGCCAGCGTGTCCGGGCCCGTGCCGAAGCAGGCGCTCTCCGGATCGAGGCCCGGATCCTCCGAATCGAACAGCCATCTGCGGCGGGTCGGCGAAGGGCCCACGTTGGCGATGTCCGTCCAGTCCGCGAGCAGCTCGAGCGGCGCGTCGCCGGGATCGAGGCGGAACGCATGCAGGGGCTTGGCATATCCGGCGCTCGCGGTGAAGAGCGCGCGGTCGTTCGGGATCCACGGCCCGGTTTTCGACCACTCGAAGGGCTCGGCGGGTGCATCCATCGCCGAGCTGGCGGAACTCGGCCGCCCCTGGCCGGCGTTGCCGGGGAGGGAGCTCACGCCAAGCTCCAAGAACGGTGCCTCGGCGGCGGATTCTCGCGCCGTCAGCGCCAGGCGCAGCGGGCCCGGCCTCGACCTTTCCCAGGTCAATTCCAGCTCGCGCCCGGCGGCGTCGAGGCGTCGCGCGTCGCGCGAGACGATGGCCCCGGTGACATCGTCACCCGTCGCGACATCTACCGCCTGCACGAGCGGCAATCGGGCGACGTCGGCGAAGAGCACGAGGCTTTCGATCTCGGCTTGTGGGGTTCCGGTCTGACGCACTCGCAGGCGGACCCGCGAACCGACTTCGCCGGAAGGCACCTCGACCTCCAGGCTCTCTTCGCCCACAGCATCGGCGAAGTGCAGCCGACCGATCTCCTGCCAATCGCCCTCCTCTGGACGGCTGACGACGAACGAGCAGCATTGACACCTCAAACCGGACTTCCCGAGAGGGCGAACGTCCGCCGTACGAAGGTCGACCACGAACTGCTCGAACCACCTTTGGCAGTCCGCCGCTCGCCCGACCGAGACGGCAAGCTCGTCGTTCCAGGAGGAAAAGCCGAGCGTTTCGACCATCTGCAGTTCGGCATCGGCGACATCGCTGGCGGGAATCGGGATCTGCTGCAGAATCTCGCCGCCGCTCGACAGGAGGAGGAGCTGCTGCGGCACCGCGTCGAAGACCGCCAGCAGGGCGCCGTCGGAGCTCCACACCGGATGGGCGAGCTCGAGGTCGCTGACGACGATTTCGCGCGCCGCCCGCGTGGCGAGGTCGACGACGAAGAGCTGCGGCCCCGCCGCGGAGTCGACCCAAGCCAGGGCCCGACGGCGATCGGGCGACAGGGTCGCTTGCCCGACGCCGGCACCGGCCGAGAACAGCGGCATCGAGGTCCCGGCCCGTGGCCGTGTCCTGCGCGATCCCGCGGACGATCGCGTCCAAGTCGCGGCCGGACAGACCTTCGGTAGGTTCTGCGATCTTGTCGACGACCACCTCGGCCACCTTGTAGGCCCGGCT
>JBGARM010000145.1:0-7575 GCA_044230215.1 Thermoanaerobaculia bacterium
ACACCAAGCTGTGGCATTGACCGCTGCGACCCACGAGAATTCGACCGGCGTCGAGCACCGGCGTGGCTCGCCCCCGAATGATCGCAGCTCCGAGCACACCGGTAGTCGCGAAAGAGCCCGACATGACCAGCGACTGGGGCTCGAAGTCGTAGGCCGTGGTGCTGACGCGATAGCCGACCGGCTGGCCGTCGCGCAGCACGGCACCGGTGAAGTTCTCGATCAGGGCGTCGTCCGTCAGGATGACGAACCGGCCCGGCTCGTCCACCAGGAAGAGGCCGGGGTTTTCGGGATCCGGGATGCGCGTGCCCTCTTTCCACATCTGGATCACTTCCTTGAGCAGCCGGGCGGTGCCGCTACCGTCGACGTGGATCATCACCCTGAACTTGTAAGGCGATCCGACGGGTGTCGGTGTCAGGTCCCCGGTCTGCGCCTGGCTGACCGAATGGATGGCGACGGTGCCGACCCAGAGGCCGGCGAGCGGGAAGGTCGCCGGCCCGGTCATCGCGAGCGCCTGGTTTCCACCTTCCAGCGCGCGCCGCAACTGGAACGGGGCGGGGGCGAAGGCTCCGCGCGCGCTCACCGCCAGCAGGCGGCGGTAGCCGAAGCCGTCCTTGATCTCGATCACGGTGCCGACATCCGTGGCCCCGAACTCCGCCCGTCGCGGCGCCAGGTCGATCAGCAGCTCCCCCTTCTGCGGTACCGGCAGGCTGTAGGTCTGCGGCAGCGAAGGCCAGCTGACCTCGACCTCGTCGGGGTCGAACTTGCGGACCGCGAGCGGCACCGGCGCCGGGCTGGTCAGCTGATGCAGCGAGATCGAGGCCGGCGCGGTGGACAGGTTGCGGATCCTCACCCGGGAGCGGTCGACGCTGCCGCCGAAGTCCATGCTCTTTCCCCCATCGACGTCGAGGGCGATCGGGCCGCTGTAGTCCGAGGGGCCCTTGCAGTAGACCCAGTACGCCTCGCCGGAATGGATCGCGGTGCCGAACGGGCTGGCGACCTCCTGCCACTGCCCGCCCACCAGGCGGTAGATCGGCTGCCCGGCGAGCGCCGGCGACGGGGCGAGGAACTGCCCGAAAGTCGGCTGCTGCTGCGGATCGACCGGGAAGCCGACCAGGTTGTAGCTGTCGGGGGCCCAGCGGTAGTCCTGCACTTCGGGCGTCCCGGTCACAGTCCAGGTCACCGGCTGGTTGCCGTCGATCTTGAGCAAGTAGGCGCGGTTGGCCTGCACCGCGAACATGTTGGTGAGGATCGACTCCGGCCGCGGGCGCGGGAAGTAGCCGAGCCACTGCGGGCTGGGAGTCAGCCGCTCCGTCGGATCGTCGACGAACTCGACCTTGGGCCCTGCCGGATTCCAGGCCCAGGCGCTGGCGAGCGGCAGACCGCCGAACACCGTCTCGGCGTCGTTCGGTTCCGGCCGCACCTCGAGAAAGACCGAGTTCCAGCCCGGTTGCAGCACGAAGGTCTGCGTGATGTCGGTCGCGGCGGCCCGCAGGGTCGCGGCACAGGCGACTCCCAGGAGCAGCATCGAAAGCGAACGCATGCGTCGGACGGAAAGGGTCATCGTCGGTTCTCCGGCATTCCACTCATGTCTCTGCTGCTCATGGGACCGTTGCACTCCACCGGCTCGTGTTGCCGCTCTCGAATCCATCTGCGAAGAGGGTCGGTACCAGCGACAGATTGTCGAGGCGGGTATCGAAGGCATCTCCGGCGACGCTCACGGCGCCGAAAGTGACACGGACAGCCGTCGCTCCGGGAGGCGGCGCATCCACCGGCGCGGTGAACCGTCGCCACAACCCGAGGGTGCCGCCTGTGACCGGCGCCGTCGAGTAGGTCGCGAGAACCGTCGGTGAGACGCAGGCGCCGAGAATGTAATCCACCTTCCCGGTGACGCTCACCGGAGAGCCGGTGACCGCGGCTGTGCGCACCTCGCCCGAGAGCAGATAGGGCGGCGTCGGCGGCAACGGGATGCACTGCTCGAGACGCAGGGTCGTCGCCGCCGAGAGATTTTCCAGCCGGACCGAGCCGGAGAGCGCGAAACCGTCGGCATCGAGGAGATCCCAGGCGAAGTCTCCGGCCGCGCCGCCGACCAGGGTCCAGTGGTCGAGGTCGGTTGCGAAGTCGAAGAAGGGATACTCGACGACGTTGGCGATGCGCACCCGGAAGTAGCGCGAGAAGGCATCCCCGGGGGTCCCGTCGCCGTTGCCGTCGAGCGGATTGCCGTCGAGATCCTCGAGGTTGCCACAGACGAACAGCCGGTAGAGGCCGTCCGCGAGCGGCACGCCGCCGTGAATTCCCAGCGTCGTCACGAAGAGCCCGTTGTCGTAAATCGCCGAGTCGACCGCGATCGACCGGTCGTCGCCCGAAGTCGCGCCGCAGGCGGTGGTCGCGAAGAGACCGTCAGGACCGGCCTCGACCATCTGATAGTTCGCGGGGTTCGTCACGTCGTTCGGATCGCTGTCGCCCGCCGGATCGAAGAGATCTTCGCTGAAGCGGACATCGAGTCCATCGATGAGGCCGGTTTCGGTCTCGAGCTCGTCGAGAACGCGATCGTCGGTGCCGACCAGAGTCTTGACCTCGAGCACCGTCGGCGGTTCGAGCACGACGACCGCGAACGGCACGCTCGAGGTGTTGTTGCCGGCGACGGCATCGGCGGTCGCCGCGGAAACCGTGGCGCTGTTGACGAAGTTGCCCGCCACCATCGGCGCGTCGGCGTCGATCACGATCGTCGAGGTCGCGCCCGGGGCGAGCGCCGCCAGGGTGCAAGTCACCGAAGCGGGCGCCGGGGTGCAGACCCAACCGGTTCCCGCCGCTCCCGTGACGACCAGGCCGCTCGGCAGGAGGTCGATCACCGTCAGCCCGGTGGCGGTGCTCGGGCCGTTGTTGGTCACCGCGAGGGTGAACTGCATCGGATCGCCGATCTCGACCAGCGCGTCGTCGACGCTCTTCACCAGCGCAAGGTCGGCCGACGGCACCAGCAGGTCGGTGTCGGTGGAGCTGTTGTCGGCGGCGCTCGGGTCGGTCACGCCCGGTCCCGCGACGACGCTCGCCGTGTTGACCAGGCTGCCAGTGGCCGAAGGATCGATGAGCGCCGCGAGCGCGAAGACAACTTCTCCGCCGGCCGGCAACGCGGCCAGCTCGCCGGCGAGACCGCCCGCTCCAGCCGCCGCGCAGCTGCCACCGAGCGTCCCCTGGCAGGCCCAGGTCGCCGAGGCGACCTCGGCCGGCAGGATGTCGGTCACGGCGCTCGCCGGGGCGTCGCTCGGGCCGGCGTTGGTGACCGTGATCAGGTAGACCGTCGCGGTGCCCGGCACGGCCTGCAGCGCCCCGTCGGACTTGCTCACCGCCAGATTCGCCACCGGGGTGAGCAGGTCGTCGTCCGTGGCGCTCGCATCGCCGACGTTGGTCGAACCGGCCGGCATGCCGACCGTGACGGTATTGATCAGATGGCCGGTCGCCGCCGAATTCACGGTGCCGAGCACGGTGTAGCTCACCGACCCGCCGACCGCGATGTCCACGCTGTCGGCGATATCCGCCTCGCCGAGTGCGCCGCAGCTCGCCTGTCCGACGCGCGACAGCACGGCGATCGAGTCGCCGAGCTCGCCGACGGCGTAGATGTCGTCGCCGCCCGGCGCAACCGCGAGGGCGCGGGCGCCGTCGAGACCGGAGAAACCGCCGACGCCGTTCGCCGCCACCTGCAGCTCGGTCAGAAGTCCGGACAGGCCGTCGCGCCGGAAGATGGCGACGGCGTCGTCGTTGTAGCTCGTGGCGAAGAGGAACAGTCCGTCCGGCGTCATCGCCAGGCCGCGCACGCCATCGAGGCCGGTGAACCCCGGCTGGCCGTTCTTCGCCTGGCCGAGCCAGGTGAGCTCGCCGCTCGCAGTATCGCGACCGAAGATGGCGATGGCGTCGTCGGCGAGCCCGGCGGCGTAAACGAACCTGCCGCCCGGCGAGACGACCAGCGCCTGCACCAGGTCGAGTCCGTCGACACCGCCAACGCCGTCGTAGACGACCTGTTGCAGGGTCACCGCCCCGGTGACGGCGTCGCGGGCGAAGACCGCGATGCTGTCCGATTGCGCTCCCGCGACGAGGACCTGCGCGCCGTCGGGCGTGACCGCCACAGCGCTCGGATCGGTCATCGTTCCGAGATCGACTCCGCCAAAGCCGTCCTTCGCCCGCATCACATAGGTCAAAGCACCGGTGTCGGCAGCGCGGGCGAAGACCGACAGAGCATCGTCGTCCGCGCTCGCCACGTAGACGTGGTTACCGTCGGGCGAAACCGCGACCGCGGTAGCGCCGTCGAGACCGTCAACCAGCGGGTCGGACTCGCGCTGGATCTCGAGCGCGGTCAGCACGCCGGTGAGAGGGTTGCGGGCGAAGACGGCGAGCGCGTCGTCGGTCGCTCCGGTGGCGTAGAGATTCTTGCCGTCGGGCGAGATCGCGAGGCCAGCAGCCCCGCCGAAGCCGTCGAGCCCGCCCGTGCCGTCGACGTAGGCGGCGACGAAGGTGAGCTCGCCGGTCGACGCGTTGCGCGCGAAGAGGTCGATGGCGTTGCTGGCAGAGGCCGCCGTGTAGACGAAGTCGCCGCCGGTCGCCGGGCCGAAAGCGCCGTCGGGATCCGGAGCCATGACGACGCCTCGCGGCGCGTCGAGGCCGGTGACGCCGCCCGCGCCGTTCGACTCGCTCTCGACGAAGGCGACCGCCGAGGTCGCGACACAGCTCCAGGACGGATCCTCGAAGATCGCCGGGAAGAGGTCCTCGAGCTCGCCGTCGGTGAGATCGCTGGGGCCGGCGTTCGACAGGGTGATGGTGTAGGTCACCGGCAGGCCGGGGATCGCCTCGGTCTGGCCGTCGTCCTTGGTCAGGGAAAGATCGACATGGGGCGTGAGCTGGGCGCTGTGGACGACGACGTTGTTACCCTGTGCGGCGTCGATCACGTTGTCGGGCTCTGTGACCCGTGCCGTGTTGAGGAGCGTCCCGGGGGCCGCGGGGGAAAGCTCGGCGGCGAGCGCGTAGACGACCGAGCCCCCGGCCGTGATGTCGACGGTGTCGAGGATCGAACCGAAGCCGTTCTTCGTGCAGCGCGAGCCGTCGCCGCGCCGCATCAGCGCCAGCGCATCCTCGCCGGCACCGGCACCGTAGACCTGCTCGCCGTCCGGAGAGACCACGACGGCGCGCACCCCCGCGAGGCCGTCGATGCCCGCATCTCCGTCGAAGGCCGCCGGCAATGCAGTCAGGGCGCCGGTCAGCGGATTGCGCGCCAGCACCGCGACCGCCGAATCGCCCTCGCCGGCGACATAGAGATGCTCGCCGTCGGGACTGAGCGAGACGCCGGCTGCGCCGGCGAGGCCGTCGACGCCGCCGACGCCATCGAACTTCGCCTCGACGAAAGTGAGGGCGCCGGTGGTCGCGTTGCGGTTGAACACCGCCACCGCATTGTCCACCGAGCCGACGACGTACAGTTGGTGCCCGTCATCCGAAAGAGCCAGGGCGCGGGCGCCGTTCAATCCGTCGACTCCGCCGAGGCCGTCCTTCCTGGCCTCGACGAAAGTGAGCAATCCGGTCGTCGCATTGCGGCTGAAGACCGCGACCGCATCGTCGGTCTCGCCGGCGACATAGACGTGCGCTCCGTCCGGGCTGACGGCGACCGCGGAGGCGCCGGCGAGTCCGTCGATCGTGAGCGGCGGCTGCGGCGAGCCGTCGACCCGGATGCCAAGGTAGGTGAGCTGGCCGGTCGCCGCGCTGCGCGCGAAGATGCCGACGCCGTTGTCGCTCTTCGCCGCGGTGTAGAGGTGCTTGCCGTCGGGCGAGAGCGCCGCTCCGCGGACGTTGCCGAGGCCGTTGACGCCGGCGACGCCGTCGCGCAGGAACTGCTTGAACTTGAGATCGCCGGTGACCGCCTGACGGTCGAAGACCGCGATGGCGTCGTCGAGCTCGCCGGTGACGTAGACGTGCAGGCCGTCCGCGCTCACTTCGACGTCCGAGGCCGCGCGCAGGCCGTCCACCGCGCCGGTCACGATGCAACTGGCATCGCGCACCGGCTCGCCGTCCACGACCAGCCCGGTGTACTTGACGCTGCCGTTACGCAGATCGCGACGGAAGATCGCCACCGCGTTGTCGTTCGCGCCGGCGACGTAGAGATTGAGCCCATCGGCCGACATCGCGACCGCGCGGGCGCCGTCCAGCCCGTTGATCTGGGTGAGCGACGGCAGCGCGCAGGAGCGTGAGATGGCGGCGATGGCGTCGCCGTCGTGGATTGCGGCGACCGGCGGCAGGGGCGACAGCAGCCCCGGCACCGGCGCGGCGACGCAGCTCCACACCGCATTCGCCAGCAGCTCGGGAAGCACGTCCGTCACCGTGGCCCCCTCGACGTCGGAGAGGCCGTCGTTGTCCACCCGAATCCCATAATGGATCGTCGTCCCGGGGACGAGCTCGCTGACTTCCGTCGCGGCGCAGTCGAGCGGGTCGCTGCAGGCGATCTTGGCGATGCGCAGGTCGGCCTTGCGCTCGAGCTCGGTGTCGCCGTCGGTGGCGGTGTTGTTGGCCGGCGCGAGCTCGATGAAGCCGTTCGGCGCCGCCACGGTCGCGGTGTTGACGATCGTGCCGGTGACTCCCGGCTTGATGGTTCCGGAGGCGGTGATCAGGAGGCGGCTGCCGGCGGGCAGACGCACTTCCTTGTTCACCAGGTCGCCGGACCCGCTCGAGCCGTTGAGACAGGTCGCTCCGAGCTCCAGGCTGAAGCACTCCCACTCGATGTTCTCGAGCTCGCCCGGGAAGACGTCGGTGACCAGCGCGCCGCGCACGCCGCTCGGCCCGTGGTTGGTGACCACGATGTCGTAGCTGATGGTCTCGCCCGGGGCGACGGTGCCGTCGCCGTTGGCGTCGCTCTCGACGAAAGCGAGCGCTCCGGTTCCGGCGAGGGTGCCGCTGTCCCAGTCGCGGTCGAAGGTGACGACCGCGCCGTCGCCGGCGCCGGCGGCGTAGAGGTTCTGCGCATCGGGACTGGCGAGCAGCGCGACCGGACCGGTGAGGCCGGCGACTCCGGCCTGACCCTGGCGAGCCGCACCGGCGTAGGTCAGGGCGCCGGTGATCGCGTTGCGGCTGAAGACCGCGACGGCGTCTTCACCGCGTCCGGCGACGTAGACGTGCTGACCGCCCGGATCCGAGCCGACCGGGTCGGGGGAGACCAGAACGGCGGCCGCTCCCTGCAGGCCGTCGACCCCGCCGACGCCGTCGACGTAGGCCGCGACGAAGGTGAGCTTGCCGAAGTTGGCGCTCGCGTTGCTGGTCTCACGGCTGAACAGTGCCACCGCGTTGCCGGTGCCGGAGGCGACGTACACCTGGCCGCCGTCCGGCGAGACCGCGACGCCGCGCGGCCCGGCGAGACCGGAGACGCCGCCGACCCCGTCGCTCAGGAACTGCACGAAGGTGAGGGCGCCGGAGGCCGCGTTGCGGGCGAAGACCGCGACTGCGTTGTCCGCCTCGCCGACGACGTAGAGGTGGGCGTCGTCGGGCGAGAGCGCCAGGCCGCGAGCGAGATTGAGGCCGTCGGCTCCGCCGATGCCGTCGCGCACCTCG
>JBGARM010000146.1:0-7516 GCA_044230215.1 Thermoanaerobaculia bacterium
ACCGAGGGCTCCCATGGGCGCGGAGCGCTTCTTCAGCGAGCACCCATGGGAGACGGGCCGGTCAGGACCCCGAGCGGACTCCGAGCACAAATAGACGATGTAGAAAGAACCCCGAGCAGAAGCCGAACCGACCAAGAACGCCGAAGCGAGCTAAACGTTCTTGCGCAACTCCGCCACGAGAGCCGCGAGCTGGTCGGCGGGCACCGGCCGCCGCAGCGCCGCACCCTGGGCGAGATCGCAGCGGCGGAGACCCAGCCAGGTGAGATCGAGCGGGTCGTCGACCTGTTCGGCGATCGACAGGGCGTTCATCTGCCGCGCCAGGGCGATGAGCCCCGCAGCGAGCGCCCCGACCGCCGGCCGCGCGCGTGCCGTGCGCAGAAGGTAGGGCTCGAGCTTCCAGGCGCTCCACGAGATTTCGGTCAGAGCTTCGAGCGGGAGGCTCCCCAGGCCGATGCCCGAGAGCTCGAGGCGCAGCTGCTCGGCGGCGAGCGCCGCCAGCCGGGTCGTCGCCGTGCCGGCGTCGCGCTCCAGCACCTTGACCGGAATCTCGAGTGCCAGCCGCTCCGGCGGAAACCTCGACTCGGCGAGCATCTCGCTCACCGTGCCGACGAATCCATCGGTGGCGAGCGCCACCGCCGCCACCGGCACGGTCAGGCGCGGAGCACTCGGCAGATCGCGGGTCGCGCGGGCGAAGTCGCCCAGGGCGTTGCGGATCTGCCAGCGCAGGATGCCCGGCACCATGCCTGCCCGGGCCGCCGCCCGCCAGAGATCGGCGGCGCCGGCGCGCACGCCTCCCGGCCGCATCCAGGCGAGGCGCGCGGTGAGCCCCGCCCAGCGCCGCGAGCTGACCTCGAAGTACGGCTCCCAGAGCAGCTCGAGCTCGTCCAGCCTCGGCGACTCCTCCTGCACCCCGGGGCCGGGGAGCGCGATCGCGCCGGTCGCGGCGGTCGCCGGGATGGTGCCCGTTCCCGCCGGGTTGGCCTCGAGCGACCGCGGCGCCTCGCTGCGCAGGCTCGCCGAGTAGATGCGGAAGCCGTCGCCGCCGGCGGCGCGCGCGGCGCGCATGGCGACTTCGGCGTTCCCGAGCAGCATCGCGCCCTGCGAGCCGTCCCAGGGGAAGACGCCGACACCGACGCTCACCGTCAGCGCGATCGCCTGGCCATCGAACTCGAAGCTCCTCCGCCCCTCCTCGCGGAAGCGGCCGGCGAGGCGCGACGCCTCGTCGGCGTCGTCGCCCATGCGCACGAGCAGGGCGAAACAGTCGCCCTCGAGCCGCGCCGCGAGGTCGCCGCGGCGCAGCGCCTTCTGCAGCCGGCGGGCGAAGCTCGCCAGCAGGATGTCGCCGAGCCGCGAGCCGTAGCGCTCGTTGATGTCGAGGAAGCGGTCGATGTCGACCAGCAACAGCGCGAAGCGCGTGCTGTCGGGATCCGAAGCCCCGATGAGATCGCGCAGCATGCGCTCGAACAGCTGCCGGCCGGGGAGCTGGGTGAGCGGGTCGATCCAGCGCTCGCTCGCGCTGTCGGTGGCGGCAGTCCGCATCGCGTCGCGGGTCCGTGTCTCGCGCTCGGCGGCGAGGGCGGCGAGCGAAGTCAGGAGCTCGAGCACCTTGACGCCACGCGGGCCGGGGCGCTTCCTCTCCGGATGGAAGAGACAGACGACGCCGGTAAAGGTCGCTGCGTCGCCGCCTGCGACGCCATGGATCGCCGCCGACCAGCACGACTCGAGACCGGCGGCGCGCGCCGCGGCATGCAGCGGAAAGAAGGCGGGTTCCTCGCTCATCGCCTCGCAGAACTCGGGCGCACCGGTCTCGAGGGTCCGCAGGACGGCGCGCGCGACGGCGACCTCGAGTCCGGCGAGCGCCGAAGTGAACCCCTCCGGCAGCGCCGCCGCAGCGAGCAGGGTCAGCTTCGGCACGCCCGGCTCGAGGGTGAGAATCGCGCAGCCGACACCGGCGAAGCGCTCGGCCGCGATGCGGCAGATCTCCGCCGCGACGTCGCGTCCCGCCACCCCTTCCCCCAGCAGCTGCAACACCCGGCTCTGCGCCGCGAGAATCGAGTAGGACAGTCCCTGTTCGTCGAGTCCGATCGGCTGGCGCGAGAGGAAAGGCGACATGAAACTCCAGTTTATACAGAGATGGCGGCGCGGCAGGAGTCGCCGCCCGCCGGTGCCGTCAGGCGCGACGCAGTCGGGCGACGGGATCCTCGACGCCGAGCGCCCGCAGGTACTGGCGGTCGAAGGCGGCGAGCTGGCTCTCGAGCTCGGCGTAGGGGCCGGGCTCCCAGGCGCGCGAGCTGACGCCCTTGTAGGCGTCGACGCAGAGCTGCCAGTCCTGGCGGTTGGTGAGATCCCAGAAGTCGATCGCCGGCTGCGGGTCGAAGCCGGGGGCGGCGATCGCTTCGGGGTGGAAGTACCAGTCGCAGCGGATGCGCGTGCGGTCGATGGCGAGCGGCTGGGCGCGGTGCACCAGCACGTAGTCGGGATGGAACGAGAGGAAAGCGCCGGGAAAGAGCGTGTAGTAGAAGACCCGGCCGCGTTCGGCGTCGGTCAAATCGGCGAACGGCGCGGCGCAACGCCCGCCGTGCATCGTCATGCTGCCCTCGGGATTCGACATCCACATCGGTCCGCCCAGAACGGGACCTTCGTCGAGGTCGTTCTCGGTGTTCCGGTAGGGCGTCAGCTTGTTCAAGTGCGGGTGCACGTTCGGGCAGTGGTAGCACTCGCTGTAGTTGTGGAAGAAGAGCTTCCAGTTCGACTCCACCTCGTAGACCGTCTGATGCACCGACTTCAACTCCTCGACGCGCCAGTGCTCGAACTTGCCCTGCAATGCGGACAGCGCTTCGTCGAACGGCACCGGCTCGTCGGCCAGGTTGACGAACAGGAAGCCGCGCCACTCCGCGAGCGCCGCCGGCTTGAGGCCGTGGTCCGCCCGGTCGAAGCCCGGGACGTCTTGCATATTCGGCGCCGCCTTCAGCGCGCCGTCGAAGCCGTACGTCCAGGCGTGGTACGAGCACTGCAGGCCGCCCCTCATCTGTCCGTGCGATTCGGTGCACAGGCGCGTCCCGCGGTGGCGGCAGAAGTTGTGATGGGCGTGGATCTTCCCCGCCGCGTCGCGCATCACCACGACGCTCTCGCGGTCGAGCTCGAAGAGAAAGTAGCTGCCGGGAGCTGGAAGCTGCGAGACGTGCCCGGCGAGCAGCCAGTGCCGGCCGAAGATCCGTTCGCGCTCCTGGGCAAAGATCTCCGCCGAGGTGAAGTACTCGCCAGGCAGAGTGTGCTGTCCAAACGACGTCCGCTGCTTCATCGGAGCCTTCCCCCTCGAGTGCTCGCCGCCGGGTCGCCGGGATCGATCTTCCGGCGGCGACGATGATATTCTGAGCCTCACTTTTCCAGCGAATCCAAAAGACACCGATGCCGACGCCATCGCCCTTCCACGAGCGCACCGCCCCCCTCTGCCGGAGCTACGCCTGGAAGGACTGGGCGGGGTACTGCGCCGTCTGCAGCTACGACACCAGCCACGAGCGCGAGTACTTTGCTTTCCGCGAGACCGCTGGCCTCCTCGACGTCTCGCCGCTCTACAAGTACGAGGTCACCGGTCCGGACGCGAAAGCGCTTCTCTGCCGCATGATGACGCGCGACATCGCCAGCCTCAAGGTCGGCCGCGTCGCCTACTCCTGCTGGTGCGACGACGCCGGACGGGTGGTGGACGACGGCACCGTGGCGCGCCTCGACGAGGAGCACTACCGCGTCACCGCCGCCGACCCGTCGCTCCATTGGCTGGAGGACTGCGGCCGCGGCATGAACGTCCGGCTCGAGGATTCGAGCCGGCGATTGGCGGCGCTCGCTCTGCAGGGACCCACCTCGCGCGACGTGCTGCGCGCCTGCGCGCGCTCCGACTCCGGGCCGGACATCGACGGCCTCAAGTTCTTCGGCGTCAACCGGGCGACGATCGACGGCGTGCCCGTGTGGATCAGCCGCACCGGCTACACCGGCGACTTAGGGTTCGAGATCTGGATGGAGAGCGCGCAGGCGCTGGCGATCTGGGACGCGCTCATGGCGGCGGGACGGCCTTACGGCATCGAACCCGCCGGGCTCGACGCGCTCGACGTGACGCGCATCGAAGCCGGATTCATCCTCCTCGGCGTCGACTACTACAGCGCGCCCAAGGTCGTGCTCGAGGCGAGAAAATCGACGCCGCTCGAGCTCGGCTTCGGCTGGATGGTCGATCCGGCGCGCGGCGGGTATATCGGACGCGACGCCATTCTCGCCGAGCGCCAGCGCGGGCCCGCCTGGCACCTCGTCGGGCTCGAAGTCAGCTGGGAGGCGCTCGAGGCGCTCTACGAGAGCTTCAACCTGCCACCTTCGCTGCCGGCGACCGCGCGTCGCGACGGCCTGCCGGTCTTCGCCGAGGACGGCCGCCAGATCGGCAAGGCGACCTCGCACACCTGGTCGCCGATCCTCAAGAAGTATCTCGTCATCGCCTCGGTCCATCGCGGCTACGAGGCCAAGGGGACCCGGCTTCTCCTCGAGCACACGGTCGAGTTCGAGCGCCGCAAGGTCGCCGCCACCGTCGTCGCGACGCCGTTCTTCGACCCCGAAAGGAAGCGCAAGCCGTGAGTGCCGCAACCAATTCGTACGACGCCATCGTCGTCGGCGCGGGGCACAACGGCCTGATCTGCGCCGCCTACCTCGCCAAAGCCGGCCGCAAGGTCCTGGTCCTCGAGCGCCGCCATCAGGTCGGCGGCGCGACGACCACCGAGGAGATCTACCCCGGCTTCAAGTACACCTGCTGCTCGTACGTCGTCTCGCTCCTGCGTCCGTGGATCATCCGCGACCTCGACCTGCCGCGCTACGGCTACGAGATCCTGCCGCTCGACTCGACGTTCACGCCGTTCCCCGACGGGCGCTACCTGATGCGCGATGCCGACCCGGAGCGCAACCGCCGCGCCATCGCCGCCTTCTCGCCGCGCGACGCCGAGGTCTACAAGCGCTTCGGCCAGGAGATGGCCGAGCTCGGCCGCCTGGTCAAGCCGGTGATCGACGACGTGGCGCCCGATCCGATGTCGCGGAATCCGAAGGAGCTCTTGAAGCTCGCCCGGCTGGCGAAGGGCATCCGCGGCCAGGGCGACAAGTGGCTGGTCGGCAACGCCAAGATGATGACCATGAGCGCGGTCGACTTCCTCTCCGAGTGGTTCGAGAGCGAGAACCTGATCGCGCCGATGTCGGTCTCCGGCATCATCGGCACCTTCCTCGGCGTGCGCTCCCCCGGCACCGCCTACGTCCTCCTCCACCACTACATGGGCGAGATCGACGGTTCGTATCGCGCCTGGGGGCTGCCCAAGGGCGGCACCGGTGCGATCGCCGAGGCGATCGCCGCCTCGGCGCGCGACCTCGGCGTCGAGATCCGTCTCGAGGCGCCGGTCGATCACCTGCTACTCGAGAAGGGGGTCGCGAAGGGGGTCGTGCTCGAGAACGGCGACGAGATCCGCGCCAAGGCGGTCGTCTCCGGCGTCGATCCGCACCGCACCTTCCTCAAGCTCGTCGGCGAGCAGAACCTCGACCCGGAGATCGCGCTGCAGGTGAAGCGCTTCAAGATGCGCGGCTCGTCGGGCAAGGTGAACCTGGCGCTCGACGGCCTGCCCGACTTCACCTGCCTGCCCGGCTACGGCCCGCATCTGCGCGGCGACATCACCATCGCGCCGTCGATCGACTACCTCGAGCGCGCCTACGACGACGCCAAGTACGGTGCCTTCTCGAAGAAGCCGTTCATGGACATCGTCATCCCTTCGCTCACCGATCCGACGGTGGCGCCGCCCGGCAAGCACACCATGTCGATCTTCGTGCAATACGCGCCCTACAACCTCAAGGAAGGGGCCGCCGACTGGCCCAACCAGCGCGAGGCGTTCGGCGACGCGGTGATCGACACGCTCAGTGAATACGCGCCAAACCTGAAGAACCACATCCTCCATCGGCAGGTGCTCACCCCCTGGGATCTGGAGCAGATCTACGGCTTGACCGAGGGCAACATCTTCCACGGCGAGCTGTCGCTCGAGCAGTTGGCGTTCCTCCGCCCGATGGCCGGTTGGAGCCGCTACCAGACGCCGGTCGAGAAGCTGTGGATGTGCGCCTCCGGCACCCACCCGGGCGGCGGCATCATGGGTGCTCCGGGCGCCCTGTGTGCGCGCACCATGCTCGAGAAGCGGGCGGTCTGACATGGCGACCGCGACAAGCTACGACGCCATCGTGATCGGCGCCGGCCCCAACGGCCTCGCCGCCGCCGCAAGACTCGCCAAGGCTGGAAAGAAGGTTCTGATCCTGGAGCGCGCCAGCGCGCCAGGCGGCCTGTCGGCGAGAAGAGAATTCCATCCCGGCTACTCGGTACCCGGCATCCTGCACGACGACGCCCTGACAACGAAGAAGGTCGCCAGCCAGCTCGATCTCGAGAAGCACGGCCTCCGCTTCCGCGCCGCGCCCGCGACGTACATCGCCGAGCAGGGCGGTCCCGGCATTCTGCTCGATGCCGACACCACCACGACGGCGAACGAGATCGCGAAGCGCTCGCGCCACGACAGCGACAACTACTCCCTTTACCGGTCCTTTCTGACCCGCATTCAACCGGTCTTCGAGAGCATCCTCAGCGAAGATCCCCCACCGCTGACGCCGAATGGCTGGAAGGAAGTCCTCGGCCTCGTGCGCAGAGGACTCGTGGCGCTGAAGCTCAAGCGCAAGGAGATGATCGAGCTGGCGCGCGTCGCCCCGATGTGCGTCGCCGACTTCCTGAACGAGAAGTTCGAGACGCCGCTGCTGGTCGAGGCGCTCGCCGCGCCGGCCGTCGCTTCCACCTGGAGCGGCCCGTGGTCCGCCGGCAGCAATACGAACCTGCTGCTGCGTGAGTGCACCGGCGGCCTCAGCCTCGCCGGCGGTCCGCCGGCATTGGTCGCTGCGCTCGTCGCCGCGGCAAAGGCGGCCGGCGCGGAGCTGCGGACGGATGCGGAGGTCTCGCGCATCCGCCTGGCGAGCCAAGGCGCGGTCGTCGGTGTCACGCTCGCCTCGGGCGAGACGATCGACGCCCCGGTCGTCGTCTCCTCCGCCGACCCGAAGAAGACCATGCTCTCCCTGGTGGCTCCCGGCTCGTTGCCGATCACCATCGAAGAGGAGTTCCGCCGTTTCCGCGCGCGCGGCAGCGCCGCCAAGGTGCACCTCGCGCTCTCCGGTCCGCTGGAGCTGCCGGCGTCCACCGGCCGCCACGAAGCGCTCCGCATCGGCGGCGGCCACGTCGACGACCTCGAGCGCGCCTTCGACGCCATCAAGTACCGCCGGTTCTCGGCCCGGCCGAATCTCGATGTGCGCGTCCCCACGGTCGCCGACGCGTCGCTCGCGCCGCAGGGACACCATGTCGTCTCGATCCTCTCGAGCTATGCCCCCTACACCCTCGAGGGCGGCTGGACGGACGAGGCACGGCGCGCGCTCGGCGAAAGCGTCGTCGCCGAGCTCGAGCGCCACGCTCCGGCGGTGCGCG
>JBGARM010000147.1:0-7485 GCA_044230215.1 Thermoanaerobaculia bacterium
AAGGACGATGACGCCGGGGCCGAGGGCGCGGCGGCCGCCAAGGCCTTCGTCGATGCACTGCGCAAGGTGCCGCCGGGGTGGAAGGCGCAGGGCGACTTGCATGTCTTCGTGGACGAGTGCCACCGCACGCAGAGCGGCAAGCTGCATCGGGTGATGAAGGCACTCATGCCGAATGCCGTCTTCGTCGGCTTGCAGCACGAACGTGACCTGCGCCGCATCTTCCGGCTCGTTCTTCCCCGTCGGATCCACCCAGGTGACCTGCAGCGACCCGGCGGCCAGCTCCTCCTGCTCCTTCAACATCACGGTCGACGATCTGCAGCCGCCGGTGCTCACCTGCCCCGCGGACGTCTCGCAGACTCTGCCGCCGGGAGTTCCTTCCGGCCCGGTGAATTTCCCGGATCCGACGGTGGCGGACAACTGCCCCGGTGTCGGCCTGCCGACCTGCGTGCCGCCCTCCGGCTCCATCTTCCCCGGCGAGACGACCACGCCGGTCAGTTGCACGGCGCTCGATGGCTCGCAGAACACCGGCAACTGCGGCTTCAACGTCACGCTGGGCGCACCTTCGATCGTCGAAGTGCCGACGCTCTCGCAGTGGGGGTTCGCAGCGTTCTCGCTGCTGCTCGCGGGCGCCGCCTTCCTGGTCCTCCGTCGCCACGGCTGATCCGGCGCCCGAGGAAACTCACGGGCTTTCGCGGCCCTCTCGCCGGCATCGGCGGGAGGGCCTCTTTCTTGTTCGGTCGGCGCGGTCGAGGCGCGGATCGCGGCGTGGAGAAGGTCAGGCTAGCGCGAGGCGCGCAGGGCGCGCTGTGGCAACAGATGAACCAGGCCGAGCAGGACTCCACCCAACAGGATGATCGTCGGTCCCGCTGGGGTGGCGAGGCGGGCAGCGAGCGCGAGGCCGCCGACGGTGACCGTCAGGCCGACCACGCAGCCGCCGGCGACGATCGCCGGCAGGCTGCGAAAGAGGCGCAAGGCGACCAGCGGCGGGATGGCGAGCAGAGCGATGGCGAGCACCACGCCGACGAGCGAGAGCAGCGCCACCACCGCGAGCGCCACCACGAGCAGCAGCAGGAAGGAGAGCCTGCCGACCGGCAGGCCCTGCAGGCGCGCATGCTCGTCGTCGAAGGCGGTCGCCACGAGCTCGCGGCCGAAGACGAGCAACAGGCCGATCATGCCGACGGCGAAGCCGCCGAGGAGCTTCAGGTCTCCGGCGCGCACTTGCATCAGATCGCCGAACAGAATCGACTCGACATCGAGATCGCCGTGCGCCGCGCCGGAGAGCAACAGCATCCCGGTCGCCATGCCGACCGCCCAGAGCACGCCGATCGCCGCATCCAGTCGCGCCAGGCGCTCGCTGCGCAGCGGCGCGAGCGCCGCGGCAGCGACGGCGGCGACCCCGGCGGCGCCGAGCCGCGGATCGAAACCGAGCAGCAGGGCCAGGCCGACGCCACCGAACGCGGCATGCGCGATTCCGCCGCCCAGCGCTACCAGGCGGCGGAGCACCACGACGGTGCCGACGAAGCCACAGAGGAGGCTGGCGAGAAGCGCCGCCGCGAGCGCCGCCGGCGGGACGCCGAGGACCGCCGCCACCGAGCGCAACAGGGAGACCAGCTCAGCCATGTCCATGGCCGCAGATCAGCGGATGAATGTGCAGGCCGCCGAGCGGGAGCAGCTCGAGCCGGCGGTCGACGAGCGCGGCGCGCTGCGCTGCGAAGGTCTCGGGCGCGAGATCGTGCGTGGCGAGGACGATCGCGGTCTTCTCCGGCAGACCGGCGAGCAGCGCCCAGAAGGCGCGGCGCGAGGGCTCATCGAGTGCCGCCGTCGGCTCGTCGAGGACCAGTCCACCAGCCCGCGATCGCGCGGACCGGTCGCGGCGAACGGCCGGAGCCGGCGGCGATCGCGCAGGCGACCCTGGAGAATCATCTCCTCCACCCGCACCGGAAAATGCCGGTCGAAGGCGGGAAACTGCGGCACGTAGCCGAGGCGCAGGCCGGGGCGGCGGACGATCGTCCCGGTCGCCGGCCGCAGAAGGCCGAGGAGCAGGCGGACCAGGGTGCTCTTGCCGCCGCCGTTCGGACCGAGGAGAGCGAGGCGATCTCCCTCCGCGAGCGCGAGGTCGATCTCCTCGAGAACGACGTCGGCGCCGAACCGGTAGGAGACCCGGCGCAGATCGACGATGGCCGCAGCGGCAGTCACCCGCTGATGATATTACATTCTCATCGCGCTCCCGGCAGGGCGGTCTGCGTCCCGTGCCGCGCCAGGTAACCCTTGAGGTGGAGTTTGCGCGCGGTGTTGGCGGAGCTCATGTAGCGCACGGTGCCGAAGATCGGCCGCTCCGGACCCCAGGGCCGGTCGAAGCGTCCGAAGCACCAGAAGATCCCGCTGTAGGAGTTCGGATTGCGGCCGTCCAGGGCATAGCGGTTGTTGAGCTCGACGAGCGTGGCCGCCGCCTCGGCCGGCGTCGCCGACCACTCGAGCACCTTCTTGCCCCACAACATCCGCAGATAGTTGTGCATACGGCCTTCGTCGACGAGCTGGCGCTGGGCGGCGTTCCACAGCGGATCGTAGGTGCGCGCCGCCGCGAGGTCTTCGAGCTCGTAACGCGGCGACCGCAGATCGGAAGCGTGCTTCGCGAGCGTCGCCAGTGCCCACGCCGGCAGCGATTCGAAGCGATCGTAGTCAGAGCGATGGTGGCAGAAGTGATAGCCGACTTCGCGCCAGGTGACCAGCTGATCGAGGAACGCCTCGGCCGGCGGCGACATCCGCCACCAGCCCGCCCGCGCGCCCGAGGCGCCGGCGGCAACGTCCTCTGGCGACCACCGCTCCACCGCCGCCAGGTCATGCAGGATCTGGTGCACCGAAATGTGGCCGAAGTGAAGATACGGCGAGAGCCCGCTCGCGCCGTCTTCGTCGGGCTGGTTGCGATTCTCGGCATAAAGCAAAAGCTTCCGGTAAAGGAAGTCGTGCCAAGCCGCCTCGGCGGCTGCGCTTCCGCCGCGTTGCGCGCCGGGCCTCGCTGAGCGGTCGATCGGCAGCGCGGCAACTGCCGCGGGCGATCCAGCCAACAGTTCGTCGGAGGCACGGTCCCAGCGCCTACCCTCACTCTTTACCAACAGCTTCTCGAGCACCGGGACCGCGAGCGCATCGAGCGGCGCAGCCGCCGGCATCGAGTCCAGAAAGTCGGGCAGTTTCCTCTGCAGAATCCTGCGAAAGGCGTAAGCGGTCGGCGAAGCTGCGTCTGTGGCCGACAGGGGGAGGAGGCCGTTGCCATCGACCGATTCCAGCCGGCACTCGACTTGCCTCGCGGCAGCCGCGACCATGTGCGGCAGGAAGAAGCAAGGGAAGTCGTCGGTGACGATGACCGCGGCGCGCTGCGAGAGCGCGCGCAGCAGTCCTTTGCCGGCGCCGGCTTCGGGCTCGACGTAGGGGAAGTAGAGCAGGCGCCGGCCCGCCGCGCGGAGGGCGTTTTCGGCCATGCCTTCGAGCACGAAGCGATGGATGCGGTCGCTCGCCCAGCGGTAGTCGCAACGCAGCGCCTCGAGCACGACCAGCGGCTTGCCGAGCTCCTGGGCCCAGGCGATCGCCCGGTCGAGGGCGAAGTTCCAGACCAGGCGGCGCTGGGCGATCATCCAGTAGAGGACGAACTCGCCCTCCGGCCGCGGAGGACAATCGACCCGCAGGCGGAGACGGCCCGGCGGGAATCGCTGCAGGTAACCGGAGATCCCCCCGGCGTCGGTCGTCGCGGCCATCGTGGAAGTCTCTCACTCTGGGCTACGCGGCGCTGGCCGGACGGGATGAACCTCGCGCATTCAGTTGACGAAGTTCCACCATTCGGTGAAGCCGCCGCCTTCGAAGGCCGCAGCCGCGACGACCTCGGGGGCGATGAAGTTGACCTGCTCGACGTCGATCTCGAGCGCGATCGGAGCGCCCGCGGCGTCGAACAACGCCGTCGCCGGACCGAGGGTGACGGTCGACAGTGTACCCACGGCTACGTCGCCGCGGGAGGGCAGCACGACGGTGAAGATCGCGCCATGCAGGGACGCGTTGTAGGCCGCGCCACTGGAGTGGAAGGTCACGAGCACCCGGCCGGCGACCGACGTGTCGAGGGCATCGATGACCGTGGCGCCGTAGCGCAGGTCGAGGGCGACGACCGGCGGACCGTCGGCAAGCGCAGGGTCATAGATCAGCTCGAAGGTGCCGCTGCCGATAGCGTAGGGATGCACCGTCATGGCGCCGATCACCATGGGACCGCCGGGAAAGACCTCGCCGCCCAGAGCGCCGAGCCCCTGGGTGGGATCGGGGCTGACGATCCGGACCCGGCCGTTCGCAGGCAGCGTGAGGACACGCGCCGCAGCCGCGTCGATCAGGACCATGTCCGGGTCGAGCGCGACCTCGAACCGATCGCCCAGCGCGACCCCGGGATCGAGAGTGAAGCGCAACACGGCGAGGGGGCCGAAGAGCTCGTTGAGCGTCGCCGAGGGCGACTCGAGCGTCACATCGATGCGCTGGGTGACCGGGTTCCATTGCGTCTGGATCGTCGCGTCGCCGGCGCCGCCGCTCGTGCCGGCGAAGACCGCGACCGAAGCGAGGTCGGCGAAGAGCGCCGCCGGCAGGCCGTCGCGGTCGCGCATCTCGAGCCCGAAGGAGGCGCTGGCGAGCGGCCGGCTCTCGGCGGTGCGCACGACGATCTGGACCTCTTCGCCGAGGACGACGCGTGTTTCGTCCACCAGAACTTCGAACGGCAGGACCTGAGCCTGAGCTTTCGCCCCCGAGAGCAGCGAGCCCAGAGCCAGGGCAGCGGCGATGGCCGGACCGGCAAAGGCGGTGCAGAGAGTACGGCGGACAGGTGTCGGGTGCATGAATCCCTCCTGGAGGATAAGACAGCCGAGCCCTCACTGTGGAACAGCTCACTCAGCGGAAGTGGAGACCCGACGCAGCGTTCAGCCTACAATCGCTTCGTGCATCGCTCCCCGACCGAACGCGGCCTCGCCATCGCTGCGGTGTGCGCCGCCGTCGCCGCGACCACCGGGGTCGGCCGGCTGTTCGAAGCCAATGCCACCACCGCCGGCTTCCTCTATCTCCTGACGGTGCTCTTCCTGACGCTACGCTGGGGGCTCCTCGCCGGCGCGCTCGCCTCGATCGCGAGCACCCTGGCGTTCAACTACTTCTTCCTGCCGCCGCTCCATACCCTGACGATCTCCGAGCCGGCGAACTGGGCGGCGCTCGCCGCTTTCGGCATCACCGCGGTTGTGACCGGCCGGCTGGTCGCTGCTGAGCGCCATCGCGCCGAGGAGGCGGAAGCCAAACGACGGGACACACAGACGCTCTATGACCTCTGCTTCGGCCTCTTCACCGCGACGAATCGCCCTGGCCGCCTCGACGAGGCCGCCTCGCACACGCTCTCGGCGCTGGGCGCCCTGCGCGGCGGGCTGGTGCTCGTCGAGGAGGGTCGGGCGCGCTGCGTCTGGACGACCGGCGAACCGGAAACGATCGCCGTCGAGCCCGGAGTCGTACAGGCGATCGCCGCCGAACAGGTCGTCGAGCTCCGGGCCGCGGGCGGAGTCCGGCGCCTGGCAGCGCCCCTCGCGGTCGGCGGCCGGCTCTCCGGCGCCCTGGTCGTCGCGGGAGGTCGAACCGATCCGGAGATCCTCGCTTCGGCCGGCCGACTCCTCGCCCTGACCATCGAGCGCGATCACCTGATCGAGCAGTCGACCCGCAGCGAGGCGCTGGCGGCGAGCGATCGTCTGAAGACCGCGCTGCTGCGCGCCGTCTCCCACGATCTGCGTTCACCGCTCACCGCCATGGCGATCGGCATCGAAACGCTGCTGCGCGAGACCCCCGAGAGCTCTCCCGACCGGATCCGACTGTTGGACGTGGCGCGCGAGCGCGAGCGACTGGGCCGCCGCGTCGATCAGCTGCTCACCGCCGCCCGGCTGGAGGCCGGTCTCCTCCACCCGCATCTCGAGCCCATTCCAGCGGCCGAGCTCTTCCGCGCGGCGCGCGAGAACCTCGAGCTGGTCCTTGCCGACCACACCGTGGAAGTCGAGATCGCTCCCGACTGCCCGGAGCTCGTCACCGACGCCGCGCTCGTCATCGAGGCGCTGGTCAACCTGATCGAGAACGCCGCCCGGGTCTCGCCGCCGCACTCCGGGCTGCGTCTGTCCGCTGCCGCAGCGGGCGGCGAAGTCGGCCAGGATGGCGTCCGATGGCCGCCGAAGGTCGTCCTGGAACTGGCCGACCACGGCCCCGGCCTGCCCGCAGGCATGGTCGAACCGATCCCCGACCCGGCCAGCGGGCGCAGCGCCACCGCCTCCCTCCCTTTGCCGAGCTTTCCCGGAGGGAGGTCGAGGCGGCCTCGGACTGGCCATCGTCCGCCAACTCGCCGCGGCCTGCGGCGGCAGCTTCGAGCTGCGCGACCGGCCGGGGGGCGGGGCGTCGGCGCGGCTGACCTTCCCGGCGTTCCATCCCGAGGCGGCGGACGTCGAAGAGATTTCGCAATGACCCACCAGGCGCCGCTCCTGCTCGTAGTCGACGACGACATGGCCATCCGCCGCGCGGTGACGACCGAGCTCGCCGCCGCCGGCTTCGCCACCGTCGAAGCGGCAGACGGCGAGGAGGGACTCGAGCGGTTTCGCGAGGTCGAGCCCGATCTCGTCCTGACCGACCTCGCCATGCCGCGCCGCGACGGGCTATCCCTGGTACGCGAGCTGCGCCGGAGCTCGGGGACGCCGATCGTCGTCCTCTCGGTGCGCGGCGAAGAAGAGGACAAGGTGCGGGCGCTCGACGCCGGCGCCGACGACTACCTCACCAAGCCGTTCAGCGTGCCGGAGCTGCTCGCGCGCATGCGCGTGGCGCTGCGCCATGCGGCCCGGGGATCGTCCGCCCCGGAGGAACCGGTGTTCAACACCGGCGAGCTCTCGATCGACCGGGGCCGGCGCATCGTGACGGTTCGCGGCGAGGAAGTGCACTTGACGCCCACCGAGTACCGGTTGCTGCTGGCGCTGGCGCAGCATGCCGGCCGAGTGCTCACGCACCGGCAGCTGCTGCGCGAGGTCTGGGGGCCCGGGCGCATCGGGCAGGACCACTACCTCCGGGTCTACATGGCGCAACTCCGTGCCAAGATCGAGAAGGACCCCGCGCGGCCGGAGTACCTGCGGACTGAGCCGGGGGTAGGGTATAGGATGATGGAAGCGGAGTAGGCAGTACGAGAGGGGAGAGGAAGGAGAAAGGGACTTGGGACTTGGAGGGGCGGAAAGAGAAAGGAGCGAGGCGACCTACCGCGACATCGCCGACCTCCGTGCCCGCGCCCGCCTCTCCGCCGACGACCTCCGCACCCTCATCAAGGCCGGCGCGTGCGACAGCATCGCCGGCGGGATGACGCGGCCGATGATGTTGTGGGCGGTGGACAGCGAAGCGGCGGGAAAGCGGGGCAGCGGGGAGGTGGAGTTGCTTCCCCGCATCCCCGCTTCCCCGCCTCTCCCGAAC
>JBGARM010000148.1:0-7433 GCA_044230215.1 Thermoanaerobaculia bacterium
CGGGGCTTGCAATCGGCCCTGAGCGGCGCGATGTCGAAGAAGGCGGCGCGCACCGGCACGCCGGTGACCCAGGAGAGGCACTTCAGCCTGGCGGCGGTGGCCTCGTAGGCGACCGCCGCGGCGTCGGCGAAGCGCGACGCCCAGCGGTTGGCGAGGCCGGCCTCGGCGTTCGGCTCGATGAGGACCGTGGGCCGGCGCGCGAAGCGGCCACCGAGCACCGCCGGCGCCGAAGCGTAGCCGCCGGTGCCGACGACCAGGTCGAAGTTTCCGTCGCGGATCGCCCGGCGGGCGCTCCATGCCGAACGAACGAGGGTCACCAGGGCGAGGAGTTTCGCCCAGAGGCTCTTGCCGCGGAGCGGCCGCGCCGGCAACGCGACGAACGGCAGTCCGCGCTCCGCCGCGAGGCGGGCTTCCATCCCAGTCGGCGAGCCGGCGAGAGCGACGATCCAGCCGCGGCGCGCGAGCTCTTCGCCGACGGCGAGCGCCGGGAAGACGTGTCCGCCCGAGCCTCCGCCGGCGAGCAGGGCGCGACGGGCCGCGAAGCCGCGCAGAGCGGAGTCGTCAGCCATTCTGGGACACGCTCAGCAGAACCCCGCAGATGGCCATGGTGACCACCAGCGAGGAGCCGCCGTAGGAGAGGAACGGCAGTGGGATGCCCTTGGTCGGCAGGAGCGCGATGGCGACCGAGATGTTGATCAGCGCCTGCATGACGAGCATCGACGAGAAACCCCAGGCGAGGTAGCGGCCGAACGGATCGGGCGATCGCCAGCCCGCCCGCAGCCCCCGCCAGAGCAGCAGGCCGAACAGCGCGACGACGGCGAGCGCGCCCACCATGCCGAGCTCTTCGGCGACGATGGCGTAGATGAAGTCCGACTCGGGATGCGGCAGGAAGTAGAGCTTCTGCAGGCTGTTGCCCGGTCCCAGCCCGAAGATCCCCCCCGAGCCGACGGCGATGAGCGATTGCATGGCCTGAAAGCCGGCGCCCAGGGGATCTCGTTCGGGTTCGAGGAAGGTGAAAAGACGCGCCCGCCGGTAAGGCACCGAGATGACCAGGAGATACAGCACCGGCAGCGCCGTTGCCGCGGCGGTGATGACGAAACGCCAGGAGAGTCCGGCGAGGAAGAGCATCGTACCGGCGGTGAGCGCCAGCAGAACCGCCGTCCCGAGGTCAGGCTGCAGCAGGATGAGACCGGCGAGCAGGCCGGTGACGATCGCCGCCGGCAGGAGCACTTCGCGGCTGTTCACCGCATCCTTGCGGCGATCGATGAAGAAGGCGAGGAACGGCACCAGCGCGAGCTTCGAGAGCTCCGACGGCTGGACCGAGATGCCGGCGATGAAGAACCAGCGCCGCGTCGCGTTCAGCTGCGGCGAGAACAGCACCGCGACCAGCAGGAGGAGGACCCCCGCCACCAGGGCGTAGACCACCCGGCGATCCCGGAGCTTCCGGTAGTCGATATGCATCACCACCGCCATGACCAGGAAGCCCACCATGGCCGCAGCCGCCTGTTTCACGAGGAACGGGTTGATCGTCGCGCCGCGGCCGTGCGCCACCGCCGCACTCGCCGAATAGACCATCACCAGTCCAAGGCCGACGAGCAGCATGACGGTGGTGAAGAGCACCCGGTCGTAGGCCAGCTTCTTCGCCATCAGCTGTTCACTCCCGGCCGCGGCGACACCGGCGCGCCCGCGGCCGCAAGGCCGCTTGTCGATGCCGCGAGGCCGCTTGCCGGTACCTCGAGGCCGCGTGCCAATGCCGCAAACTGGCGGCCGCGGTCGACGTAGTCGCGGAACTGGTCGAAGCTCGCGCAAGCGGGCGACAGCAGCACGGTCTCACCCGGACGAGCGGCCGCAGCCGCCATCGCGACGGCGGTGGCCAGCGTCGCGGCGCGCTCGCAGGCGACAGCGCCGGCCAGCGCGCGCTCGAGCTCGGCGGCCGATTCGCCGATCAGATAGGCGCGGCGGACCTTGCGCGCGACGATCTCGCGCAGGAAGCGGAAATCGGCGCCCTTGTTGCGGCCACCGAGGATCACGTGGACGCTGGCGTCGGCGAAGCCCTCGAGCGAGCGCGCGGTCGCCGCGACATTGGTCCCCTTCGAGTCGTCCACGAAGTCGACGCCGCCCAGCTCGGCCACCCGCTCGACACGGTGCGGCAGCCCGCGAAAGGCGGCGCGCGCGGGTGCGATCGACGCCGCCGGCGCGCCGCAAGCCCGCGCCAGGAGCGCCGCCGCCATCGCATTCTCGACGTTGTGCAGACCCGGCAGGGCGAGGTCGCGGCGGGCGAAGAGCAGCTCGCCGTCGCCGTCGGGAGAGCTCTCGATCACCTGCTCTCCCGCCAACCGGCAGCCGGCGCCGGGCAGATGGGCGGTAGCGCTGGAGAAGAACCGGCGCTCGGCCGCCGTCGGGCTGGCCGCAACCTCGGGCTCGTCGGCGTTCAGCACGGCGACGTCCCCGGGGCGTTGATTGAGAAAGATCCGCTGTTTCGCCGCGAGGTAACCGGCGAGGTCGCCGTGGCGGTCGAGGTGATCGGGGGAGATGTTGAGCAGCGCCGCCGCCCGCGGGCGGAAGTCGGCGATGGTCTCGAGCTGGAAGCTCGAGAGCTCGACGACGAAGAACCTCCCCGGAGGGCCGTCGACGACCGCCGCCAGGGGGCGGCCGATGTTGCCGCAGACCTCGACCGCGAAACCCGCGCCGGCGAGGAGCGCTCCGGTCATCGCCGTGGTCGTCGACTTGCCGTTGCTGCCGGTGATGCCCACCACCGTGGCATCGGAGCCGGCGAGGAACGACCAGGCGAGCTCGACCTCGGCGATCACCGGCACCCCGAGCTCCGCGGCCCGGCGGAGCAGCGGGTGGCCGAGGCTCACGCCCGGACTCGTCACCACAGCGTCGAGGCCGGAGGGAAGCTCGGCCGAGCGGTCGCCCAACCGCAGCTCGACGCCCGGATCGTTCGCGAGGTCGTCGGCGCCGATCTCGGACGCGCTCCGCCGATCGCTCGCCACCACGCCGATCCCCCGCTGGCGCAGCAGCCGCGTGGCCGCGGAGCCGGACAGGCCGAGCCCGAGCACGAAGACGCGCTCGAGGCGGGTGGGATCGTAGGCGCGGGTCGTCGTCATCGCAGTTTGAGGGTCGACAGCGCGACCAGAGCGAACATCGCCGCGACGATCCAGAAGCGCACGATGATCTTGGGCTCGGCCCAGCCGCCGAGCTCGAAGTGATGGTGGATCGGCGCCATGCGGAAGATCCGCTTGCCGCGCAGCTTGAACGAGGCGACCTGGAGGATGACCGACAACGCCTCGATGACGAACAGGCCGCCGACGACGACGAGCAGCAGCTCCTGCTTGGCGAGGACCGCGACGGTGCCGATGGCGCCCCCGAGGGCGAGCGAGCCGACGTCGCCCATGAAGACCTCCGCCGGGTAGGCGTTCCACCACAGGAAGCCGGCCGAAGCCCCGACCAGCGCGCCGCAGAAGACCGTGACTTCGCCGACTCCGGGCACGTAGGCGACCTGCAGGTACTGGGCGACGACGCGGTTGCCCGCGACGTAAGTGAAGATGGCGTAAGTCGCCGCGGCGAAAAGGGTGGCGCCGATCGCCAGCCCGTCGAGACCGTCGGTCAGGTTGACCGCGTTCGAGGCGCCGACCAGGACGAAGACGACGAACGGCACATAGAGGATGCCGAGATTGATCACCAGTTCCTTGAAGAAGGGAAAGGTGAGGGTGGGGGCGAATGCCCCTTCGATCGGCATCACCCTGAGGAGCGAGCCGGCGAGCGTCGCGACACCGACCTGCAGCAGGAACTTGGCGCGCGCCGAAAGTCCGAGGTTGCGCCGGCGGCGGACCTTGAGGAAATCGTCGACGAAACCGATCGCTCCGAAACCGATCGTGACGCCGATGGCGATCCAGACGTAGAGATTGCCGAGATTCGCCCACAGCAGCGTCGGCACCACCAGGGTGAAGAGGATGAGCAGTCCGCCCATGGTCGGCGTGCCGGCCTTGACCTGATGGCTCTGCGGACCGACCTCGCGGATGTTCTGCCCCACCGACAGGCGGCGCAGCGTGGCGATGAAGCGCGGTCCGAGCACCAGCGCCAGCAGGATCGCCGTCACGATCGCTCCCGCAGTGCGGAAAGTGATGTAGCGGAAGACGTTGAACACCGCGAACTGTTCGTGCAGCGGATAGAGGAGGTGGTAGAGCATTCAGCCCCGCGCCTCCGCGCCGCGCTGTTCGACGATGGCGCGCTCGAGCTCGTTGCGATCGGAGAACGGCAGCCGCTGATTGCCGACGATCTGCTCGTTCTCGTGCCCTTTGCCGGCAACGAGGACCGACCAGCCGCCGCCCATGGCCACCGTCACGGCGCGCCGGATCGCCTCGCGGCGATCGGGGACGATGCGGTAGTTGCGGTTGGTGCTCGCCTTGAGTCCCTCTTCGACCGCGGAGAGGATCGCCAGGGGATCCTCGCTGCGCGGATTGTCGGAGGTCGCGATCGGCAGGTCGGCGAGGTCGCCCGCGATCTTGCCCATCATCGGGCGTTTGCCCGGATCGCGGTCGCCGCCGCAGCCGAAGACGACACAGAGACTTCCATTGCGCGCCTGCGCCACGCCGCGCAATGCCCGCAGGACATTCTCCAGCGCATCCGGGCTGTGCGCGTAATCGACGACGATCAGTGGCTCGCCGGCACCGCCCAGACGTTCCATCCTGCCGGCCGGGGGAGTCAGCGCCGACAGACGACGGGCAACTTCCCCGGCTTCGGCCCCGGCATCGTGGAGTACGGCCGCCGCCGCCAGCAGGTTGGCTATGTTGTAGCGCCCGAGCAGCGCCGAGCGGAATCGCACCTGCCCGCGCGGCGTGGCGAGCGCGCCGTGCATCCCTTCGGCGTCGAGGTTGACGCCGGCTGGCCGCACCGCAGCGCCAGAGCCCGAGGAGCCGAAAGTGTGGACGAGGCCGAGCTCGTCGGCGAGACGCCTGCCGTAGGCGTCGTCGAGATTCGCGACCCCCCTGCCCGCGGGCTTGAGAGCCTCGAAGAGGCGGCGCTTGGCGGCATAGTAGGTCTCGAAGTCGCCGTGAAAGTCGAGATGGTCACGGGTCAGATTCGTGAATACGCCGATGTCGAACCGGGCCCCCCGGACGCGTCCCTGAACGAGCGCATGCGAAGAGACCTCCATCGCTGCCGCGCGCGCGCCGCGATCGCGCATCGCCGCCAGCAGACGGAAGAGATCCGAGGCCTCCGGCGTCGTGCGCTCGGCGGGCCGGCCGGCCGCGAGGTCGTCCCCGGCGAAGGTGTAGCCCAGCGTGCCGATCCGGCCGCAGGGCAGCCCCGCCGACTCGAGAATGTTGGCGCAAAGCTCGACGACGGTGGACTTGCCGTTGGTGCCGGTGACGCCGACCAGAGTCAGCGCGCGGTCCGGATGGCCGTAGAGCGGCGCCGCCAGGTCTCCGAGCAGAGCGCGGGGATCGGCGGCTTCGAGCCAGGGAATCTCGCGCGGCGTCTCCGCCGGACGCGGACTATCGGCGAGGATCGCCACCGCGCCGCGCTCGATCGCCTGGCCGGCGAACAGCCGGCCGTCGAACTTCGCGCCGCTCCAGGTGACGAAGAGCTCGCCGGGCTCGACCGTGCGCGAGTCGTGACGAACGCCGAAGACCTCGGGGTCGGTCCCGAGGTCTCCGGAGGCGGCGAGATCCCTGATCAGCGTCGAGAGCTTCATCCGCCGGCTCCGCTGGCGAGATAGAGCTCGACGCGCGTTCCGGGCGGCGGCATCGGCGAGCCCGGCGGCGGCTCCTGGCGCTGCACCACCCCGGCGCCGCGCAGGATCGGATAGAGCCGCAGGTCGGCGGTGGCGGCGAGCGCCTGCCGGGCGGTCATGCCGGCGAGGTCCGGCAGCGAGCCGGCGGGCAGGGCCACTGCCGGCGGATCTCCCGCTTCGAGGCCGGCGGTGACCATGCCCGACGCCGGATCGGGCTGCGGCCGCGGGTTCTCCGGCGTGCCGGGATCCTCGGCGGCGGGCGGCCCCGGTTCGCCCGGCCAGCGGTCCGGACGTTCGCGCTCCGGCCGGACGTTGAGGTAGAGCAAGGCCTGCTGTGCGATCGCTGCGAAGACCGGCGCCGCGACGTCGCCGCCATGGTAACCGCCGTGCGGATCGTCGATCACCACGACCGCGACGATCGCCGGATGCGCCGTCGGCGCGTAGCCCGCGAAGCTGGCGATGAACTCGTTGGCGAGGTAGCCCTTGCCCGGCTCGGCCTTCTGGGCCGTGCCGGTCTTCCCGGCCACGGGGTATCCGGAGACGACCGCCGCCCGCCCGGTGCCCCCCTCGGCCGTCACTCCGGCAAGCAGCTCGGCGACCACCGAGAGCGTCCTCGGGGAGATCGGCCGGCCGCGCTCTACCGGCTGCGGATGCTCGAGCCTGGCCGAGGCGCCGCTGCCCGACTGCCACACCAGGTAAGGCTCGAGCAGGCGCCCGCCGTTGGCGATCGTGCCGAAAGCGAGGGCGAGCTGGAGCGGCGTGATCGAGATGCCCTGGCCGAACGAGATGTAGGCCTTGGCGAGCGCCGGCCAGCGCGCCACCGGCATCAGCAGCCCGGGACTCTCGCCGGGCAGGTCGATTCCCGAGGTCCGCCCGAAGCCGAAGGCGCGGATCATGGCGTAGAAGCTCGCGTTCGACAGCCGCAGCGACGTCTTGATCGTGCCCACGTTCGACGACTTGGCGATGACGTCGCGAAAGGTGAGCAGGCCGAACTTCTTGTGGTCGGAGATGCGGACGTTGGCGAGCGTGATGCCGCCCATCTCGCAATCGAGCACCTCGTCCGGGTCGATCAGTCCCTCCTCGAGCGCCGCGGCGGCGGTCACCATCTTGAACGTGGAGCCCGGCTCGTAGGCGTCGCTCACCGGCCGATTGCGCCGCGCCTCGTCGGAGGCCGAGGCGAAGCGGTTGGGATCGAACGTCGGCCACGAGGCGAGCGCCAGCACCGCGCCGGTCGAGGGATCGAGCATCACCACACTGCCGCTCTGCGGCGTGTAGCGCTCGACGGCCTTGGCGAGCTCGCGCTCGGCGATCTGCTGCAGGGCGGCATCCATCGTCAGGTGGAGATCGCTTCCGGGCACCGGCGCCGCGGACGGCAGATTTGCCGGCACCGCCATCCCCTGTCGGGCGTCGCGCAGGACCGTCCGCCGCCCGGGCTTCCCCGCCACGACCTTGTCGTACATCGCCTCGAGACCGGCGAGCCCGTGATTGTCGGTGCCGACGTAGCCGAGGGCATGGGCTCCGACCTCGCGCAGCGGGTAGTAGCGCTTCGACTCCTCGAGGAAGTAGATCCCCGGCAGGCGGAGCTCCTTGACGCGTCGCGCCTGCGGCGGATCGAGCTTTCGCGCCACCCAGACGAACTCGCGGTCGGCGTCGAGCAGACGCTCGAGCTTGCCACTGTCGACTTCGAGGACGCGCG
>JBGARM010000149.1:0-7418 GCA_044230215.1 Thermoanaerobaculia bacterium
TTCACGTCCTTGAGCCGCAGGTACACACCGAGCTGCGCGCGGTGGTGGATCAGGTGGCTGAACACGAACGACCGCAACACCGCGATCTTCGGCATGGTGAAGTAGACGGTCTCCCCGTTGCGCAGCGTCCACGGCTCCGCGAAAGCGGCATCGGCAGCGCCGGCGAGGGCGGCACGCGCCGCTGCGACCTTGTCGTCGAAGCCGGCGAGCAGCGCCTCGCCGGTCGTCGCGGGGCTCGCGGCGGGACCGGGCTGCGCGAAGTCGAACTCCGGCGCGGTCAGGGCGACGACGCCCCAACGGGGGATGCCCGCGAGATGGTTGGCGAGGCGACCGAGGGAGAACGACTTCGGGTGCGGCGTCCAGTCGTAGCGCTCCATCGGCACGCGCGCGAGCACCTTACGGGTGCCGGCCATCTCGTGATCGAACTCCGGCAGCAGGATCTGTCCCAGGCTCATCGGTTCTCTCCTCTTTTCGCGCCCGATCTTAGACCGTGCCCGGGCCGGACGCTGTCGCGCGCGCAGCATCGCCCGCGGCGGCGGGAGCCGGGCGCGGCGGCAGCCCGAGCAGGGCGGCGACCGCCGCCTCGGCGCGCCGGGCGAGCACGGCGCGATCTCCGGGCTCGAGGCCGGCCACCGGGATCGGCTCGCCGAAACGCACCTCGACCTTGCCGGGGCGGACCTTGAAGCCGTCGCGCGGCAAGATCCGCCCGGCGCCGACAATACCCACCGGCACGACGTCGACATCGCGCACGCCGGCGTCGAGCACCGCCGCGAAGCCGCCCGCCTTGAAGCGGCCGAACTGGTCGGGCGCGGCGCGCGAGCCTTCGGGAAAGGAGACCAGGTTGCCGCCGGCGGCGAGCAGGGCGCTCGCCCGGTCGACGCTGGCGACCGCCTTGCGGCGGTCGGCGCGATCGACGAAGACCATGCCCATGGCGGCGATATACCAGCCGAGAAACGGCACCCGCGCGAGCTCCTGCTTGGCGAGGAAGTGAAGCGGCGCAGGAACAGCGGCGAAGAGGACCGGAATGTCGAGCCAGGACTGGTGGTTGGCGACGAAGAAGCAGGCGCGGCGGAGGTCGAGCCGCTCGCGCCCGACGACCTCGAGGCGCGACAGCCCGATGGCGACCATGCCCGGCGCCCACACACGGCGCGCCAACCAGAGCGCCGGCTCGCGCCGGCGGCCGGCGAGCGCCACCAGCAGCGCGACGCTGATCCAGAACGCCGACCAGACCATCGTCGCCACGAGCTGCAGCGCGTTGAGCGGCAGCCAGAGGAGGTCGGCTGAAGTCCGCCGGCTCATACGCCGAGCGGCAGGCGGCTCGCCGCCTCCGCAACCAGCGGATCGTCGCTCTCCTTGCGGGCGAGCCGAGCGAGGGCGGCGAAGGCGATCATCGCCGCGTTGTCGCCGGAATAGACCAGCGGCACCAGGCGCAGCGTCACCGCGCGTTCGGCGGCCCACTCCGGCAGCCGTCGGCGCAGCAGGCGATTGGCCGCCGCGCCGCCCGAGACCGCGAGCTCGGCGAACGGCTCCCGCCGGTGCAGGCGGGTGAGCCGGTCGAGGACCTGGCGGACGGCCGAGTCGCGGAAGCCCGCGGCGAGGTCGAGAAAGGGCTGCGGTACGGCCGCGATCGCCGCCTCGGGTGCGGCGATGAACTCTCCCGCCGGCGGCATGCGCAGGCCTTGCGCCTCGAGCTTTTCGAGCGCATGCACGGCCTGCGTCTTCAACCCCGAGTAAGAGAAGAAGAGCTCCTCCGTGCCGACGAGCCGCGCCACCGGCGCCGCGGCGGCGTCGCCGCGCTCGGCCAGACGGTCGAGCAGCGGGCCCTGCGGATAGGGCAGTCCCAGGCGCTTGCCGAACTTGTCGAACGCCTCGCCGAAAGCGTCATCGCGGGTCTCGGCGAGGAGGGCGATCGCCGGGTCGTTCGCCGGCGCGACGCGGTAGAGGCTCGTATGCCCACCCGAGACCACCAGCGCCACGAAGCGCTCCGGGAAGGGGGCCGCGGGGCTGCCGTCGGTCGTGAGCCAGGGCGAGTAGATATGCCCCTCGAGGTGGTGGACGGCGAAGAACGGCAGGCCGCGCGACCACGCCATCGCCCGCCCGAGCGACAGCCCGACGAGCAGCGAGCCGATGAGCCCCGGCCCGGAGGTCGCGGCGACGGCGCCGATGTCGGCGAGGGTCGCGCCGGCACGCGCCAGGGTCTCCTCGTAGACCGTCGGCCAGTTGCTGAGCTGCTCGCGCGAGGCGAGCTCGGGCACCACGCCGCCGTACGGCCGGTGCACGGCGAGCTGGGAGGACACCACCGACGCCAGGACGCGCCCGTCCGCAGCGACCACCGCGCAGGCGGTGTCGTCGCAGCTGGTCTCGATGCCGAGGACGAGCGTCGGAGGCATGGCGCCAGTTTAACCGCGACCGGCGATCTCCGGGGGGCTCTGCCGGCGGTCCGCCGTGCGCCCGACCTGTGACCATCGCCATTTGCCGTCGCAGGCCGATCTGGTAGCGTCCCGGCTTTCTCGCAGACTCGGAGACGTCCCCCCATGCGCTTCGCTTCCGGCCTCCTTCTGTCCGCTCTGCTCGTCCCTGCGTTCCTCGGCGCCGGCGCCGCTGCCGGCATGGCGGCGGAGGAGGCCGACGCTCTCGACGGTCTCACGGAGACGATGAAGCAACAGGTCGCTGACGCCCTGCCCGCCGAGGACCTGGCGCCCGAGCACGAAGCGCTGTGCATCGGCGGCATGGCCAACGGCTATCCCTGCGACAACGTCGATCTGCTCGAGTTCGTTCCCCTCGCCTCGCTGGGCGGCGTCTCGGCGGCGAACGACATCTGGGGCTGGACGGCACCGGACGGCCGCGAGTTCGCCCTCATCGGGCTGCGGACCGGCACCGGTTTCGTCGAGATCACCGATCCCGAGAACGCCGTCTACCTGGGCCGCCTGCCGAGCACCGGCAACGGCAGCTCGACCTGGCGCGACATCAAGACCTATCAGCACTATGCCTTCGTCGTCTCCGACTCGAACGGCGCGCACGGCATGCAGGTCTTCGATCTCAACCAGTTGCTGAACGTCGTCGCGCCGCCCGTCACCTTCGCCGAAGCGGCGCACTACGACCAGGTCGGCAGCGCGCACAACATCGCCATCGACGAGGCGACCGGCTACGCCTATATCGTCGGCGGCTCGACAGCCGGCAGCGGCACGACCTGCTCGGGCGGACTGCACATGGTCAACATCCAGAACCCGACCTCGCCGACCTTCGCCGGCTGCTTCTCGTCCGACGGCTATACCCACGACACGCAATGCCTGATCTACGCCGGTCCGGATACCGAGCACCTGGGCCAGGAGCTCTGCTTCAATTCGAACGAAGACACCTTGACGATCGTCAACGTCGACAACAAGTCGGCGCCGGTGCAGATCTCGCGCACGGGCTACGCGGGAAGCGGCTACACCCACCAGGCCTGGCTCACCGAGGACCAGCGCTACCTGCTCGTCGACGACGAGCTCGACGAGTCCCATGACGGGCACAACACCTACACCTACATCTGGAACGTGGCCAACCTCGAGGCGCCGCAGCTGCTCGGCCACTTCACCTCGCCGACGCTGGCAATCGACCACAACCAGTACGTCAAGGGGAACTTCGTCTTCCAGGCGAACTATCGCAGCGGGCTGCGGATCCTGCGCATGGACGATCTCGCCGCCGCCCAGATGTCGCAGGTGGGCTACTTCGACATCTACCCGTCCAGCGACTCGGCGAACTTCAACGGTGCCTGGAGCGTCTACCCGTACTTCCCCAGCGGCAACATCGTCGTCAGCGGTATCGAGCAGGGACTGTTCGTTCTGCGGCCGAGGCTCTGCACCGTCCCTGCCGTACCGACGGGTCTCCTCGCCGCGCCTGGCGGCGACCACCAGATCGACCTCGACTGGAGCGGTTCCGGGACGGCCGGAGGCCTGTTCTCCGTGGAGCGCGCGCCGGGGGGCTGTGGCGGCACCTTCGAGCCTCTCGTCCAGGGACTGACCAACCCGTCCTATTCCGACTCTTCGGCTTCCGGTGGAATCACCTACGGCTATCGCGTGCGCGAGCAGGATGCGACGGGCTTTTGCTCTTCCACGACGTCGGAGTGCGCCGAGGCGGCGACCACCGGCTCGTGCACCGCGCCGCCGATCTTCCCCGGCCTGGCGAGCGCGACGAACGCCGGCACCAGCTCCTGCCGGGTGGACCTCTCCTGGGCGGCGGTCGGGCCGCTGTGCGGCGGGCCGGTCACCTACAACGTCTACCGCGGGACCGACGAGCTCTTCCTCCCCGACGGCAGCAACCGGATCGCCCAGGGACTCTCGACGACCACCTTCGCGGACGGCGGAGCGCCGTCGGGCTTCCCGAGCTTCTACATCGTGCGCGCCGTCGACAGCGGCAACGGCAGCGAAGAGACCAACCTTCTCCGCCGCCAGGCGACCGCGACCGGGCCGATCGGCGACGGCTCGTTCAGCTCCGGCGCCGAGATCGGCGACAGCCCGCTCGACACCCTGACCGGAGGCGCGAGCCAGTTCGCTCCCGAGCATGCTGGCTGGCACCCGCTCGAAACGCGGCATCACTCGGGCGCCCGCAGTTTCGGTTCTGGCGCGGCCGCGAGCGCCTGCATCACCCTCGAGGGCGACTTCACGCTCACCGCGGGCCAGTCCTCGCAGCTCACCTTCTGGACGATCTGGGATCTCGAGGCGACCTACGACGGCGGGATCGTCCAGGTCTCGACCAACGGTGGCGCCACCTGGACGACCGTCGCGCCGGCAGGCGGCTATCCCAACACGATCACCAACTCCGGCAATGCCTGCACGGCGATGCCGCCGGGCACCCCGGCATTCTCGAGCGACGCGCAACTCTCCACATGGCTCCAGAAGACCGTGAGCCTCGCTGCCTTCGCCGGACAAACCGTTCGCGTCGCCTGGCGCTACGGCAGCGACATCGGCGTCAACGGCGAAGGCTGGTATGTCGACGACATTACCGTTACGCACGCCCAGGTTCCGAGCAGCTGCACCAGCAACCTGATCTTCGCCGACGGCTTCGGCGGCGGCACGACCGGCGCCTGGTCGGTCGCCCTGCCCTGATCGACCCGATCGCGCGGGCGCGGCGAGAAGAGTAGAGTCGCCCCGTCCATCGACCGGGAGGGAGAACCGCCATGCGTCCAGGACTCAAGACCGCGCTCACCTTCACCGCCGGCCTCGTCGTCGGCGCCGCCGGCTGGGGCGCCTACCAGATGTACCGGCTCGAGTGGTTCATGCGCCTCATCGAGAGCTCGACGCTCAACGAACAGGCGCTCAACTTGCAGTTCCTCTCCAGCGAGAAGCGCACGGGCTTCTGGCGGGAGTCGCTCTTCGAGGGGTTGCCCAACGTGGCGCAGACCGCAAACAGGTATCGCGAGAATCCCGAGTACGCGAACGTTCTCTGGAACGTCCGTCTCGCCTACGCGATGTACGATCGCCCGGTGCCGAAGGAGATCGAGGGGATTCTCTCGGATCTTCCTGCCGACTCGGCTCCGAGCTGCCCGATGCCGCGCCGCAAGCTCGGCCTCCCGCCGTTGCCCCCAGCAGAGACGCCGAAGCCGAGCCCGCGCGCCGACCCGCAGCTGTGACGCGCGGCTCTCTTCCTTTACCGGTCTTTTCGCTTCTCGCTCCGTGACCGCTCAAGGCCGAGAGAAGCCGCCCGCGAAACGCGCTGGCGCCCCGGAGCTGTCGCTCCGGGCGCTCAACCGGGCGACGCTCGCGCGGCAGATGCTGCTGGCGCGCGCGGCGGTGCCGGTCGAGGCGGCGGTCGAGCGGCTCGCCGGGATGCAGGCGCAGATTGCGCGGCCGCCCTATCTCGGGCTGTGGACGCGTCTCGCCGGCTTCGAGCGCGAGGCGCTGACGGGTGCGCTGCAGGAGCGGCGCGTCGTCCGCGCCACCGCCTTCCGCGGCACGCTGCACCTGCTCACCGCCGACGATCTCGTCACCTTTCGCGGCGCCCTGCAACCGATGCTGTCGCGCGGCATGCAGAGCATTCTGCGGAACCGCACCGAGACTTTCGAGATGGAGCTGCTCCTCGCCGAAGCGCGCGCCTTCTTCGCCGGCAAGCCAGCGACCTTCGACGCCGTCCGCGAGCATCTCGCGGCGCGCTTCCCGGTCGCCGACGAGCGCGCCATGGGCTACGCCGTGCGCACCCACCTGCCGCTGGTGCAGGTGCCCGACGGCTCGGCCTGGGGCTTTCCCGCCGCCGCCGCCTTCGCGCTCGCGGAGCACTGGCTGGAGCGGGAGATTCCGTCCGGGAGTGACGGCCTGCCGGCGCTGGTGCGGCGCTATCTCGCGGCGTTCGGACCGGCGAGCGTGCAGGACGCGCAGAACTGGTCCGGTATCGGCGGCCTGCGCGCGACCTTCGAGGCGCTGCGCGGCGAGCTCGCGACCTTCCGCGACGAACGCGGGCGCGAGCTCTTCGACCTGCCGGATGCACCGCGTCCGGACGAGGAGACGCCCGCGCCGGTGCGCTACCTTCCCGAGTACGACAACCTCGTGCTCGGCCACGACGACCGCAGCCGCATCGTCGCCGACGCCCACCGGCCGCGGCTGATCACGAAGAACCTGCAGATTCCCGGGACCTTCCTCGTCGACGGCTTCGTCGCCGGGACGTTCCGGCTCGAACGCAAGAAGAAGTCGGCGACGCTCACGCTGGCGACGTTCGGCAAGCTCCTGAAGAAGGACTTGAAGGCGCTCGAAGCGGAGGGCGACGCCCTCCTCGCCTTCGTCGAACCGGAGGCCGCGACGCGCGAGGTCGTCGTCGCGACAGGCTGAGGCCGGAGCGCCGGCGAAGGCTTCCGCCGGCGGGCCCTGGTTGGCCGCCGGCGGGTTTCCGGCGACCTACTCGCCGTCGACGGAAAAGTGCAGCAGCTCCACCGGCGTCGTCCCCGTGAAGTTGATCTGGTAGGGGAAGAGTCCGTTCGCCGTCGCCGCATTGTTGAAGCCGGCGACCGCCACGACCCGCGTCTCGCCGACCGGAATGCTGAACGACAGCGTGCTGCAACGGTTGGTCGCGCCGGAGATGTCGTCGTTGACCGCCAGGCAGCCGACCAGCGGCGTGCCCGGGGTAAACGTCCCGTTGTAGAGCGTGAAGAAAGTGTCGTTGGCGTCGAGGCAGGGCGCGCCGCCGACGAGGCTGCTGAAGACGACGAGGTTCGCGGTGCCGCCGCTGTTGTTGGTGATGGTGATCGTGTCCACCGGCACCGCCGTCCCGACGCCGGAGAGCGTGGAGCAGCTCACGACCCGGTTGTAGGTCGAGTCGTCGGCGTCGAGCGCGCCGGTAAACAGCGGCGGCTCGCCCCCCAGGTAATTGATGATCGTGTTCTCACTGGCGTCGATGACCGCCGGCTGAGCCGGGCCCGAACGCGCGAAGTCCTTCTGCGCCCAACCGCT
>JBGARM010000014.1:0-19411 GCA_044230215.1 Thermoanaerobaculia bacterium
CACGACCGTGTCGGCCGCGAGCACGCGCCCGGCGCCGGCGGGGGCCTTGCGGGCGGCCGCGAGGGCCTTGGCGCCCGCGAGCCGGCGGGCGACCTCGACCGGGGAGAGCCCCGCGACGCGCCAGCGCCGCGCGAGCTCGTCCTCGTACTTCTTCTTGAGCTCCTCCTCGCGGCGCTTGACCTCGTCACTCACCAACTGGTCGACGTTCTGGCCGGCGACGGGTGTCGTCGTCGCAGGAGCCGCCGTTCCCGCAGCCACGACGTCGGTCGCCGGGTGGTTGGCGTCGACAGCCCCATTGGCGCCGGCAACCGCTGGCGCTTCGGTTCCAGCGGGCGCGGCCGGCGCAGCGGCGGGCTTGCCGCGTCCCAGCAGGACGTAGACCAGGAGGCCGGCCGCAGCGACCCCGCCGATCGCGATCCACAGCATCTTGCTGCTGCGTCCACCGTCCGCCTCCTCGATCTTCGACACGCCGGTCGGAGCGACAACGGCGACGTCCGCCGGGCGTGCGGGCACCGCCGCTGACGGGGCGCCGGCAGTGCTGCGCGAAGCCGGCGAGGCGGCCGGCATCGCTGCCGCGATGGCTGGCGCCGCGCCGGCATGGGCTTCGGCTGCGAAAAGCTGGTGCAGATAGGCACCGAGGTCGGCCTGCGATGGGGTCGGTTTGAGCGAGGCGAGGATGCCGTCGATCTCGCGCTGCATCTCGCCGGCGGTGAGGAAGCGATCATCGGGGTCGCGCGCCAGCGCCTTGAGGACCAGCGCGTTGACCTCGAGCGGCAGCCGCGGGTCGAGATCCCGGGGCGCCTGGATCCGGCCCTCGCGCACGGCGTCGAGTACCGACATCTCGCTCTCGCCGGAGAAGAGCCTCCGGCCGGTGAGCATCTCGAACAGCAGCGAGCCCAGGGAAAAGATGTCCGAGCGGGCATCGACCGGTCTGCCCCAGGCCTGCTCGGGGGACATGTACTGGAGTTTGCCCTTGAGCGCCCCCATCTGCGTCTTCGAGGCCTTGGTGACCGCCTTGACGATGCCGAAATCACAGAGCTTGATGTCGCCTTCGTAGCTGATCAGGACGTTCTGCGGCGAGACGTCGCGATGCACGAGACCCAGGGCGCGGCCTTCGAAGTCCTTCTGCCGGTGCGCGTGGTCGAGCGCCGAGGCGAGCCGCGACCCGACCATCAGCGCGAGTCCCAGCGGCAGCGGGCGGCTCTCGGCGCGCGCGCTGTTGAGGATCGACCGCAGGTCCTTGCCGTCGACGAACTCCATGGCGATGAAGTAGTCGTCACCGATCTTGCCGAGATCGTAGATGTGGATGATGTTGTTGTGGTTCAGCTGGGCGGCGAGCTTCGCCTCGTCGATGAACATGGTGACGAAGTCGGAGCTGTCGGTGAGGTGCGGCAGGATCTTCTTGATGGCGACGGTCTTCTGGAAGCCCTCGACGCCTTTCATTCGCGCCTTCCACACCTCCGCCATGCCGCCGACGGCGATGCGTTCGAGCAGCGTGTACTGACCAAACTCGCTCGACGGCGGCTGCAGGAAGGAGGGCTGGACGGAGATCTTCTGGGTGGCGAAGCTCTCCTTGGGCGCGGCTGGCTTCGGCGCCGGCGCGCCTTCCTTGGCGCGCGGCTTGGCGAGCTGATCGAGCTGCGCGAGATCGATCTCGCGACTCTGCTTGCGCACCGCAGTGGTCGACTCGGTCGCCTTCGCGGGCGCTGCCGTCGGCGCGGGCGCCGCGGGCGGTTTGGCAACCGGTTTGGCGGCGGGAGCCGGCGCAGCGACGGTCGGAATCGCTGCCGTGGCTGCTGCGGGCGGGGTGACCGGGGTGATGGGAGTGACCGGGGCGGCCGGCGCCGGCGGCGCGGGCGGACGCGGCGCGGCTGCCGGCGCGGCAGGCGCTGGCGGGGCGGCGCTCGCTGCGGTGCGGGCGGGTGCGGCCGGCGCTGTCGGAGCTGTCGGAGCGAGCGGCCGCGCCGTCTTCTTCGGCATGTCGAGCCCGGAGAGCGTCGCCGAAAGCATGTCGTCGATCTTTGTCGAAGCCTTCTTCGGCGCCGCCGGCGCTGCCGGACGGTCGTCCTTGATCATGCCCGAGAGGGTTCGCTCCAGGCGCTGTTCCATCTCCAGCGAGCGCGCAGCCGGAGGCGCAGCGCTGGCGGCAGGCCGGGCGGCTGGCGGAGTGACCGGCGACGGCGCGACGGGCGTTTCGGCTTGCGCCTCGTTCTCGACCTCGGCCAGGAGGTCGCCGAAGAGCTCATGCGAGGTCAAGCGCTTCTGATCGGCTTCGGCTTCGCTCTTGCGCGGCGCGCGGGCGCTCGAGACGACGCGCCGCGCGAGCTGGCGAAGATCCTTCTCGCTGAACGGCTTGATCAGGGACTCGTCGGCTTCGAGCGGGCCCAAGTCCTTGCCCACGACCTCGGGCAGGAGAGCGATCGAGCCCGGCCCGCCGTGCGCGCGCGACAGGCTGCGCAACATCTCCGGCGCGCCGGGAAGCTCGGCGTTGATGAGGACGAGCTGCGGGGCGCGATCCGCGACCGCTGCCACCGCTGCTTCGCAGCTCGTGACGACTTCGACCTGCCAGCCGTCCGACCCGAGGCCGTCGCGCACGCGTTCGGCGTGTCGACCTTCCGATTCAACGACGAGGATCAACGACATCGGAACTCCCTCAAGAGACGTTGTCGAGAGTTCTAACACTCTGACTGCAGCGAGTCAATCAGAGTGTCGCTGCGATCCGCTGATTCCTGAGGGGTTTAGCGTAGGATGCAGGCGGCACCCGCATGCTCATTCTCGGACTCGACCCAGGTAGCCTCCACACCGGCTACGGGCTCATCGAGTATCGCGGCGGGAAGGCGCGCCCGGTCGCCGCCGGCCGCTGGTCGGCGCCGCCGAAGCTGGGCGTCGCCGATCGGTTGCGAATCCTCGCTGACGGGCTCGACGAGCTCCTGCAGCGCTCCCGCCCGGACTTTGCCGCGATGGAGAAACCGTTCCACGGCGTGAACCCGCGCTCGGCGATCGTCCTGGCCGAAGCGCGCGGGGCTCTGCTCCTGACCCTGGCGCGGGGCGGTCTGCGGATCGAGGAGTACTCGCCGGCCGAGGTCAAGAGCGCCGTCACCGGCAGCGGTCGGGCCGACAAGGAGCAGGTGGCGCGCATGGTCCGCCTGCTCCTCGGCCTGGCCGAGGGGCCTTTGGCGGCCGACGCGACGGATGCGCTCGCGGTCGCGTTGTGTGCATCGCAGCGGCAGGGTCTGCGCCGGTCGACGGAGCGGGCCCTCGACCCTAAGTAGTTTTCGATCAACTGCTTAGCTTGGCGCTCTTCGCTTGACCGGTTTTTTTTCGCTATGCTACTCTTGAAGATCAACGATCAGGCAGCAGCTTCAGCCGACGTAGCAACGGGGGATCGTGGCCTTTCAAGGATCACTTCGCGAGTTGCCGCTACCCGACATCATTCAATTGGTGGCGGTGTCGGGCAAGACCGGAGTCTTCACGCTGAAGAACGGCGCGGAGTCCGGCAAGATCTTCCTGCGCAAGGGACAGATCGTGCATGCCGCGGTCAGCACTCTGATCGGCGAGCATGCGGTCTACGAACTGGCGCGCTGGCAGCAGGGCGAGTTCGTCTTCACTCCCGGCACCGAATCCGAAACCGAGTCGATCGACAAGTCGAACACCAACCTTCTGATGGAGGCGGCGCGCCAGATCGACGAGTGGAAGATCCTCTCCAAGAAGATCGGCTCCACCCGGATGGTTCCGGTCTTCGCGCCGCAAGAAGGTCTGAGCTCGGTGTCGTTCTCGCCGAGCGAGTGGGCGGTGGTGTCGAAGGTGGACGAGCGCCGGAACATCGACGAGATCGCCGCCGGACTGGGCCACGGTGCCTTCGAAGTCTGCAAGGTGATCTACGGGCTGCTCACGGCTGGAGTCCTGGCGCTGCGTGAAGATCTGCGGCGACTGCCGCTCGATCGCCTGCAGCGCATGGCCGCCGACGAGCAGGTTCGCGTCGCGGAACAGATCTACCGCTTCGGTCAGCAGTTGATGTCCGGCCAGGAGCGCGGCGGCCAGCTCGACGGTGCCTTGCGCCTGTTTCGCGCCGAGATGGAGTCGGGGCGCGGCGCGGACGGCATTCTCGACCTCATCCGGGCCTGCGAGAAGGTGGTTTCGGCGCAGCTCGGACCGAACCAGGCGAAGACCTTCCTGGATCGGGTCGGTCAGCTCCTGCAGCCTGCCTGATCCTCCGTCTCCGTCCCGAGCGGCCGGGGACGGCCGTCAGGCATCCCCAGGTGTTTCTGGGCCAGCAGCTCCATTCGGATCGCCTGTAGGCAAGTTGCGGATTCCACCCCAAAGGGCGCTGCGAAGCCCGGCGGATGGGGTTACAATCGGCCCGGGAGCCGTCTGCGAAGGCACTGCGAGGCCAGCCGAGGAGGACAGATCCCCGCAGGCGAGCGACCGGATAGGTAGAAACTCCGCTTCTCCTGGTCCGCTCTTGCGTCTAGATTTCGAAGAGTCAGACCTGAATACCAGCTGTTCTCGCTTCTTTCCGGAGGAAATATGAAGAAGATACTGTTGATTGTCATCCTGATCGCCACCTGCGTCGGCGGTCTCCCGGCTTTCGCGCAGCAGGCCTCGGCTCCGACGGGCACGGGTGAGACGGGACTGTTCACTCTGCTCGACGGCTGGACCCTGCCCAAGGGCGAATGGTCGCTCGGCTTCTACTACAACAACTGGGATCGCCTCGTCGCGCCGGTGCCGGGCGGAGTCACCCGCCCGCTCTCCGACGACTGGGACTACGACTGGAACCGGTTGAGCGCCAGCGCCGGGTACGGTCTGACCGACAAGTTCGAGCTCTCGGTCATGATTCCCTACGAGGACTACACCGCTTCCGACAATCGTCATCTCGGCTACGTCAACGGCACGCGTTTCGCCAACAAGATCAATGGCAGCGGGCTCGGCGACATTCGCGTCGGCGGCAAGTACCAGTTGTTCGCCCTCCCCGAAGAGGGCAAGGCGCTCTCCCTGAACGCCTTCGTGGAGCTGCCGACGGGCGACGAGAAGGAGGGCATCGTCACCGGCGGCACCGGTTGGGGAGTGGGCGTCAACTGGGATTTCGCTCCCGACTGGCTGGCGCGCCTCGGCTATCGTGACCCCGGCTCCGCCGACCACTTCGACGTCTCGAACGAGCTTCAGGCTGGCCTCGGCTATTCGACGGCGATCAACGATCGCTTCGACTGGATCACCGAGCTTGCCGCGACCTTCTATCAGGGTGGCGACACGAACCCCGACGACTCCTACGACCTGACCAGCGGCGGACGCTACTGGTTCGGCGACACCGGCAAGTGGGCGATGAACTTCGGCCTTCGGGTGGAGCTCAACCAGCTTTCCAACACCGACGAGCATTGCCCGATCGGCGGGCTCGTGGGCTTGACCTTCTTCCCTCGCGCCAAGGGCCACGCGCAGATCGCCGCCGAGCGCATCGCCGCCGAGAAGGCGGCCGAAGAGGCTCGCATCGCCGCCGAGGCGGCGGCCGCTGCCGCAGCGAAGCAGGCCGAAGAGGCTCGCATCGCCGCGGAGAAGGCCGCCGCGGAAGCCGCACGACAGGCGGAGGCGGCGCGCCAGGCGGAAGCGGCGCGCGTCGCGGCCGAAGAGGCAGCGCGCGCCAAGCCGATCGAGGAGACCGTCCAGTTCCCCTCGTCCGGTGAGCGTCTGTCGAATATCGCCAAGGCGAAGCTCGATGAGGTTGCGCTTCGCCTGAAGCAGAGCCCCGGGGCGACCGCGCTGATCGTCGGTCATGCCGACAATCAGGGTACGGATGCCGCGAATCAGGCTCTGGGCCTGCGCCGCGCGGAGGCGGCCAAGTCGTTCCTGGTGAAGCGCCACCAGATCGACGGGAATCGCATTGCAGTCGAGAGCCGCGGCAGCGCGGAGCCCGTCGCCTCGAACGACACGGAGGCCGGGCGTGAGCAGAACCGGCGAGTTGTCATCGTGGTTCGTCTGCCGTAGCACGACGCAGGCGGGGGCGAGGACGACCTCGCCCCCGAGCCAGTCAGTTGTTGTCGAGGAGACCCCGCGGATCTGCAGTTCCGCGGGGTTTTTTCTTGTCAGCTGCCGGGCGCTTCGAGGCTCTCGCGGCTGAGCGAGACGACGGCGCCGGCCCACCCGGCAATGGCGCCGAAGACGACCAGCGCGACCAGCTCGGCCGGGCTGAGGAAACTGCCCGCGAGGGCGCCGGCGACCAGCGAGCTCGCGACCCGCGGCGCGATGAGGAGATGGACCCCGGCGAGCGCGCCGACGGCGATCAGGCCGCCGACCAGGCCCTGCAGGATCCCTTCGAAATAGAACGGGCCGCGGATATAGAACTCGGTCGCGCCGACCAGCCGCATTACGGCGATCTCCTCCCGGTAGAGGAACGACGTCAGGCGCACGACGCTGGCGATGGTGAAGACCGAGGCGCCGAGCAGGATCGCCGCGAGCGCCAGGCCGAGACCGCGGATGAGGGCGAGCAGGGTCTCGATCTGACTGATCCAGTCCTGGTCGGCGTCCACCATGACGACGCCGGGCCGGCCGCGCAGCTCTTCGACCCAGGCGGTGAAAGCGGACATATCCGTCGCCGGTATCGTCTTGAGCACCGCCTCGAACGAGAACGGCAAGGCGCCTTCACCATGCCCGGCGACGAGCTCGGCGAGGCTCGGGAACGCGCGTTCGAAGCGCGCCCGCGCCGCTTCGGGGGTGATCTCCTCGAGACTCTCTGTCCAGCGACCCTTGGCGATCGCCGCGCGCAGCTCTGCGCGCGAGGCGGCGTCGACCTCGGGAGCCAGATAGACGGAGAAACGCGCCTCCGCGCGCCACTCGTGCACGGTGCGCGAGAGATTCTTGCTCACCAGCAGCACCATGCCGGAGAGGAAAAGGCTGACCGCGATGGTGAAGATCGCCAGCAGGCTGACGCGCAGGCTCCGGGCGAGCCCCACGGCGGCCTCGCGCAGGAAATACGTGAACGCCTGCAGCGCGTTCAAGCGGGTTCTCCGGATTCGGCGCCGGCGACGTCCGCCGGCGGGTTGGTCGAAACGGGGGCGGGCGCGCGACGCGACGGGCGATCGTCGACCAGCCGGCCGTGAGCGAGGGTCAGGACACGGTGCCCGACGCTCTCGATGAGCACCCGGTCATGGGTCGCGAAGAGGACGGTAGTTCCGCGCAGGTGGATGTCGAGGAAGAGCCGCACGATCTCCTGCGACAGGTCCTCGTCGAGGTTTCCGGTCGGCTCGTCGGCGATCAGGATCTCGGGCTCGTTGATCAGGGCGCGCGCGATTGCGACTCGCTGCTTCTCGCCGCCCGAGAGCTGGCTGGGGAAACTCGCCATGCGATGCGAGAGTCCGACTCGGCGCAGCGCCTCGAAGGCGACGCGCTTCTGCCGGCCGTGGTCGAGACCGAGAATGCGCGGCAGGAAGGCGACGTTCTCGAAGATCGTCTTGCGCTCGATGAGGCGAAAATCCTGGAACACCACGCCGATGGTGCGGCGCAGGAACGGGATCTTGCTGCGCGGAATGAGCGAGACGTTCCTGCCGTTGACGAGAATCTGTCCCGCCGTCGGCACGTCCTCGCGAAAGATGAGCTTCAGCAGCGTCGTCTTGCCGGCGCCGCTCGCGCCGGTGATGAAACAGAATTCGCCGCGCGCGATCTCGAGGTTGATTCCGTCGAGCGCCGACTGCCCGGTCGGGAAACGCCGCGAGACGCCGAAGAACTGGATCATCTTGCGCCGCTCCGGTGAGACGGGGCGGGCGCCGGGCACGAGCGGTCAATTCGCAGGGTCCGCCTCCTGGGAAAGCGCCGCCCGGACGAGCTCCTGGACCCGGTGTGGCGCCGCCCTGCCGGACGAGCGCTTCATCACCTGGCCGACCAGGTAGCCGAGCACCTGCGTTTTTCCGGCGCGGTACTGCGCTGCCTGGCTCGCACTCTCGCCCAGGACCTCCCGCACCCACGCGACGAGCTGGGTCTCGTCACGCACCTGAGCCAGGCCGAGGCGAGCCATCACGACGGCGGCGCTCTCGCTGGTCGTCCACAGCGCCCGCAGCAGCTCGCGGGCGCCGCTCGACGAGAGCTCGCCGCTTTCGACGAGCTTCAAGACCTCTGCCAGGCGAGCCGGAGCGATCGCTTCGTCGACACCGGCCTGCCGCTCCCTGAGCTCGCGCAACAGGTCGTTGCGCACCCAATTCGCGGCCGCCCGCGGCAGCTCCGGAGCGGCGGCGACGACCGCCTCGAAGTAGTCGGCGAGCGTGCGCTCGGCGACCAGGTCGCGCGCCTCGGCGGCGGAGAGACCGAGCTCGGCGACCAACCGTTCGCGCCGCTTCCAGGGCATCTCGGGGAGGGCCGCGCGCAGTCCGGCGAGGCGCTCGGGCGAGAGCTCGAGCACCGGCAGATCGGGCTCGGGAAAGTAGCGATAGTCGTGCGCCGCCTCCTTGTCGCGCAAAGGCCGCGTGCGGCCGGCGTCGGCGTCGAAGCCGCGCGTCTCCCGGCTTACCGCCCGACCCTCATCCAGTACCTGTGCCTGGCGCGCGATCTCGTATTCGACGGCGCGCGCCACGTTCTTGAAAGAGTTCAAATTCTTGACCTCGACTTTGGTGCCGAGCCGGGTCTCCCCGGGCCGCTTCAGCGAGACGTTGGCGTCGCAGCGCAGCGAGCCCTCCTCGAGGTTGCCGTCGCTCGCCCCGATGAACAGCAGTACCTGATGGAGGCTGCGCAGATAGTCCTCGGCCTCCGCGCTGCTGGCAATTTCCGGCTCGGAGACGATCTCGACCAGCGGCACGCCGCAGCGGTTGAAATCGATCAGGCTCACGCTGCCCGCCGGCCCACCGCCGGGCCAGTCGTGCAGGAGCTTGCCGGCATCCTCTTCGAGATGCAGACGATGCACGCGGATCGAGCGCGGATGGTCGGCGAGCGGCAGACTCCCGTGCTCGGCGAGCGGTCGGTCGAACTGGCTGATCTGGTAGCCCTTCGGCAGATCGGCGTAGAAGTAGTTCTTGCGCGCGAAGACGGAACGCTCGCGAACCTCGCAGCCGAGGGCGAGCGCCAGCGTGGCCGCGAGATCGACCGCGTGGCCGTTGAGGACCGGCAGGGTCCCCGGGTAGCCGAGGCAGACGGGGCAGACCAGGGTGTTGGGAGGGGCGCCGAACCGGTTCTCGCAACGGCAGAAGATCTTGCTGCGGGTCTTCAGGTGGACGTGCACTTCCAGCCCGATCACCGGCTCCCACGCAAGCATCCCGCGAGTGTATCGCAGCGTCCGCGGCGGCTAGAATCGCGCCATGAGCCCAGCCCGCAGGAGCGGACGCGCGACGATCGAGCTCGCGATGGAGCACGTCGCCGGGACTCCCGGCTGGCGCGATCGCTCACCAGCGGCGGAGGTGCGCTTTCTCGGCCGCAGCGGCGATGGCGGCCGCAGCACGGAGGTCGCGGCGGCCTGGGTGGGCGAGCGCCGCGTTCGGGCGACGATGCGCCAGGTTCACGGCGCCAGGGTGCTCGCGGGGCGCCCCGGGGACAGCGGCGAGGGCGACGCCCTCGTGACGACCGTTCCCGGACTGGCTCTGGAAGTGGTCACGGCCGACTGCGTGCCGATCCTCGTCGCTTCGGACTTCCAGGTGGCGGCGATACATGCCGGCTGGCGCGGCCTCGTCGGCGGGGTCATCGCGGCCACCCTGGAGCGCTTCGGCGACCCGGCCGCGGCGACGGCGTGGATCGGGCCGGCGATCGGCCCCTGCTGCTACGAGGTCGGCGATGAAGTAGCGGACGCAGTGGTTGCGCTCTCTTCCGCGGCAGTGCTCGCACCCGGAACGCGCGGGCGGCCGCACCTCGACCTCGGTCTCGCCGCCGAGATGGCGCTCGAGCGCTCGGGCGTCGGCGAGATCCGTCGCCTGGCGCTATGCACCGCCTGTCATCCGCGGTCGCTCGAGAGCTATCGCCGCGACGGCCGGGCGGCGGGGCGGAATCGGAGCCTCATCTGGCTCCGGGCCGCCGCGGCGGATCAGGAGGGCTGACGCCTGCCGCGGCAGGCGGCGGGGGTTTGACCGATTTGGCGCGCGGCGGACGGGCGAAGGCGCGCAGCTGGCCGCAGGCCGCGCCGACGTCGTCGCCGCGCGTGCGCCGCACCGTTGCCGTCAGGTTGCGCGCGATGAGGGTCTCTTGGAAGCGCGTGATCGCCGCGTCCCCGGGCCGCGCGAAGCGCTCGCCCAGCACCGGATCGGCGTTGAACGGAATGAGGTTCACCTTGACCGGGAGCTTGCGCAGGAGCTGCGCCAGAGCTATGGCGTCCGCGGGACGGTCGTTGAAGCCGGCGAGCAGGATGTACTCGATGGTGATCCGGCGCCGGGGCTCGAGCGGGAAGCGACGCAGCGCGTCGAGGAGCTCCGGCAATGGGTAGGAGCGGTTGATCGGCATGATCTCGCTGCGCCGGGTGTCGTCCGGGGCGTGCAGCGAGATCGCCAGATTGGGGCGCCGCTCCCAGGTGCCGATGGCGTCGATTCCCGGAACCACGCCGGCGGTCGAAACCGTCATGCGCCGCCAGGAGATGCGCTCGGAGAGCAGTTGCAGGGCCGAGTGCACCGCTTCGAGGTTCAGCAGCGGCTCGCCCATGCCCATGAAGACCAGGTTCAGGCTCTCGGGCAGATTGCGGAGCTTGCGCACCAGCATCACCTGGCCGACGATTTCGCCCGCCGAGAGATTTCTCCCCGCCCCCCAGTAGCCGGTGACGCAGAAGGCGCAGGCGAGGCCGCAGCCGGCCTGGCTGGAGATGCAGAGCGTCCGGCGCGTGGTCTCGGGAATGTCGACGGTCTCGATCGAGGCTCCGTCGTGGAGTCGGAGGAGGAACTTCGTCGTGCCGTCGGCGGACTCCTGTTGCGTCGCGACGGCGGGCAGGCCGAGCGAGAACCGCTCGGCGAGGTCCCGGCGCAGCGTGAGCGAGAGGTCGGTCATCTCGGCGAAGTCGGTGATGCCGCGCAGATACATCGCGTCGTAGATCTGCCGGATCTGGAAGGGCCGCGTCACGATTGCGCCCAGCCGCTCGCCGAGCGCGGGGCGATCGAGACCGACCAGCGGGTCGGGGGCGGGGAGCAGGGAAGTGGTCATGACGGCAAGCGCTACTTGCGCGCGCGGCTCTTGCGCGTGGGATCGATTCCGAGCCCGCGCAGCAGGGTGAGGTCGTCGCTGTTGATACGGAATGCCGGCTCCAGCGCACGGTTGCCGGACTTCGCCGGCTCCGCGGTCGCGGGCGAGTCCGGCTCGCCGGCCGGCTGGCAGTCGAGAAACAGCTGCAGCGTGTAGCCCTCCCGATGCATGCGATGCAGCGTGCGATGAACCTCCGCCGACTCCGAGATCGCCTCGAGCAGGGCGCGCTCCAACTCGCGCATGAAGGTTCTCCGTCGTTCGTCCATTGCAGTCCGGGTCCTCGTCGAGGCGGGTTGGATTATCGGGCGCGCTCGAAAGCGCTGTCAAACGGATGCTTGTGCTACTTTTCCGCGCTGTGACGACCGCGGATCTCGACCGCTTCCTCGACGAGTCGGGGCTCGGCGTCAGCTCTCTGACGCCGCTCGCCGGCGACCTCTCGCAGCGGCGATACTTCCGCATCGTTCTCGAAGACGGCGCTCGCCTGCTCGCGGCCTACTACCCGGAGAATCTCCGCCCGGCGATGACGCGCTTCGCGGCGGCGCGATCGCTGCTCGCCGGTGCCGGCGTGCGTGTGCCGGAGATCCGCCAATGGAGCGCTGGGCGCGGCTGGATGCTCGTCGAGGATCTCGGGCCGGAGACCCTCTTCGAATGCGATCTCCCGCCGGAGAGGCGAACCGCGCTGTACCTCGCTGCCGTCGAGAGCGCCGACAAGATCGCCGGGCTCGACGCTAGAGACGTGGAGCGGCTGGGCAGCCCGGCGCTCGATGGCCTCGCGCTGCGCCGCGAGCTCGAATCGACCGTCGAGTTTCTCCTCGACCCCGCAGGGCTCGCGCAGCTTCCACGGGGGCGCCGGGAGCTGCTCGCGGCGCTCGACGAGCTCTGCGACCGGCTCGGTGGCGGGCCCCTGGTGCCCTGCCACCGCGACTACATGGCGCGCAACCTCGTGCCGCTCGCGGAGGCCGTTGCGGTCATCGACTTCCAGGACCTCCGACTCGGGCCTCCGGCCTACGACCTGGCTTCGCTGCTCAACGACAGCTTCTTCCCCGAGGGCGCCCTCGAGGAGGTTCTGCTGCCGCCGCGCTGGCGGGCGCCGGAGGCGCGGGAGCAGTATTCGCGGGCGGTCGTGCAGCGCGCGCTCAAGGCCGGCGGAACCTTCGCGCGCTTCGCGGCGCAAGGCAATCCGCGCCATCTTCCGTTGATCGCGCCGACGCTGGCGCGCGCCGTCCCGCATCTCGAGATCCTGCCCGAAACGGCGCCGGTTTTCGCCGGGCTGCGGGACTGGTGGACCTCGAAGCTGGCGCGCGGAGTCATCTGCTAGAGTGAAAGCAGTCGACCGGCGCGCGACGAACGCATCGTCGCCAGCGCGGCCTCGAGGAGGTTCCCGCGATGGGATCGCTCGGAGTACCGGAGTTGTTGGTGATTTTCGTCATTCTCGTGCTGCTGTTCGGCGCTTCGAAGATTCCCCAGCTGGGCAAGGGGCTCGGCGAAGCGATCAAGAATTTCAAGAAGGGTTTGAAAGACGACGACAGCTCGGACTCCGAGACCGAGAAGCGCGCCTAGGATCCCTCGCCGGATTCAACGATCCGCGCCCGCAGTGGACCCGTCGATCGACTGGACGTGGATCTCGCGGGCGCCGAGCCACCGGCTTCGCGCTGGTGCTCGCTGTAGAGCCTGAGGACCCGGCCGACATAGGCCTGGGTTTCACGGTAAGGCGGCAACCCCCCGAATCGATCGATCGTTCCCGGACCAGCGTGGTAGGCGGCGAGCGCGAGCGTGAGGTCGCCGTCATAACGCTTCCGCAGGTCGCGCAAATAGCGCGCGCCGAGGTTGAGATTCACCGCCGGATCGAGCGGATCGAGCGGAACGACCGTCTCGACCGCTGGGTCGCTCGGCGCGAAATGCAGCGGCATGAGCTGCATCAGGCCGAGGGCGCCCTTGTTCGAAACAGCGTCGGGACGAAAGCCGGATTCCGCCTCGACGATCGAGGCGAGCAGAAGCGAATCGACACCATAGCGCTTCGCCGCGCCGCGGATCTCGCGGCCGAACGGCAGACTCTCGAGGTAGCCATCGCCAGCCTGGTTCCCGGTCTCCGCTCGCGCTGCGGGGCGGAACGAATCGAGGCTGGCAGAGTGGGGGCCCGGGGCCTGCTGGAGGACGAGGTCGAGGCCGGCGCGCCGGGCGAATATCTGCTCGAGCCCGAGTGAAAATCCGGTGGGCGGGGCGGCGACCGATGGCAGGCTGGATGTCGAGGTCAGGAAGAGCAGCGTGATCGAAGCGCTGGCGCTCCAGATCATGCGGCGGGTAAGGCGTTGGAAAGGAGCGGTGGGCATGAGTCGCCTCCGTATGGAACGGTCGTTGGCGGCCGGAGATGGTCGCGAATGGGCCGCTTCCCGCGAGGGGGGAGAAGCCGACGTTCAGAGAGTGTGGTTGGTTTGTTTTGGGGTGCTTCGGGTCAGACCTTGGGGAACTGCCGCCGCAAGCCGACGCGGGGAGGAGCTGCTTTCCCCTTGCCTTCGTTGCCGCTGATCCCCAAGTGAGAAACCTTGTTGCGCAGGGTGTTGCGATGGACTCCGAGGCTGCGCGCCGAGCGACAGTAGTTCCAGTCGTTGGAGCGCAAGGAGGCCGTGATGAACTGCCGTTCGAACTCCTGACGGGCCTGCTCCAGAGTCAACCCCTGGCTTACGAGCTCGTCGACGATCTGATGCAGTCTGCCGTTGTAGTTTTGTCGGTTCACAGCTGAGTCACCCTGCTCGAAGGGTTAATCTATCGCAAAACGTCTCCGCGTGCAACCCGCCGCGGGTCCTCCGCGGCCGGTTGCGCGGTCATCACTTCCGCTCGAGCCGGTCGCCGACGTAGACGGGGTAGCGCGACTCGAGAATCTTCGCCACCGCAGTGTGGGCCTGCACCGAGAGCACGCCGAGCTCGCCCAGAACGACCGGCGGCTGCGTCGCGCGATTCATGCGATAGATCGTAAAGATGTCGCCGGGAAGGACTTCGTCGTCCTCGCCGCGATCGATGAACACGACATGATCCTGACCGAGGGTCACGAGCTCGACTGGCGACGACACGATCACCGGCGCGCTGGACAGGGCCTCGGCGCTCGTCGGTTCGCTCGCCGGCCGCAGCGCGCCGCGCCGGGCGAGCGGGATCGGCTCGGGCTCGAACGGCTTGAGCTTCATTCCGACCGAGATGCCGTCGCAGCTCTGCACGATTTCGGCGATGGCGGACTCTTCCTGGACGGAAAGCACGCGGATGCGGCCAGCGTAGTTGTACTGCGTGCCGACGGGCTCGTTCGTGACCGGGTGACGGACGACCTTGCCGGTCGCGACCGCGGTGAACTGCATTCCCGGAGAGAGGCCGGCAGCCCGGCCGCCGTCGATATAGACGATGTCGCCCGTCGTCATCTTGTACTTGACCGTGTCGACGGTGCCGTAGAGCCCCTCCACCTTGCCGTAGACCGGGTTCTTGAGCTGCGGCGAGAGAACTTCGAACTCCGAGCCGGTCACCGAGTAGCCGAAGGCCTCGTCCGACGCGCCGATGAAGCCGGAACAGTAGATGTCGTCCTGCGTGCCGAGCGGCACCGGCACGCTCCCCCTGCCGAGCGGCGCCACACCGGGAATCGAAGCAGCGCCGCTGCGAGCGCCGCTGTCGCCCGCCGCGGCGACCGCGGGTTCGGCCGCCGCGCCCTCTCCCGCTCCGGCCCCCTCTCCCGCTGCGCTCGCGACCTCTACGGCGGGCTCTTCGCCCGTCTCGTTGGCGCCGACCGTCGAGGCCGGAGTTACCTGGAGATCGAGGATCAGCGGATCGCCGGGGTAGATCCAGTGGGCGTCGCGCACGTACTGGTTCTTCTCCCAGATCTGCGGCCAGAGATAGGGGTTGCCGAGATTCGCCGCCGCCAGATCCCAGAAGGTATCGCCGGGCACGACGATATGGACTTTGGCGCCTTCGGGCGGGGTCGGAGGCTCCCACGCCGTCCAATGTCCATTGACGAGCTTGAGATTGGCCGGAGGAGTGTCCGCCGCTGGCAGAGCAACACCAGCGAGGAGGCCTGTGCCGAGCAGCGCGAATACCGTGAGATGGCGGCTTGCCATGAGTCGACCTCCAGAAACCGTTTCTGTCTGGCGTGTACCGTCTTGAACTTGCCTCGAAGGGTACTCGCGGGGGTGCACAGTGTCAAGTGCATCTTCCACGGAACCCATGCATCTGCTTGAGGTTAGCTGCGTGTCCCAGGTCCCGCCGCAAGCCCGATCCGGCGGCGGCGCGGCTAGGGGCTGCCCAGGCGCTGGCGAGCCGTCTCGGCGGCGGCGGTCTCCGGGAAGCGGGCCACGAGCTCCCGGTAGACCGTTGTCGCCGACTCCGACTCGCCCAGCGTCGCGAGGCAGAAGCCGACCTTGAGCAGCGCGTCCGGAATCTTGTTGCCTTCCGGGTAGTTCTCCACGACGGCGCGGAATCCGGTCAGGGCGGAGGCGACGTCCGCCCGGCGCAGGGCGGCTTCGGCGAGCCAGAACTGCGCGTTGTCCGCGAGGTCCGAGCCGGGGTTCTCCGCCAGAAAACGCCGGAAGCCCTCTTCGGCCTCGGGCAGGCGGTTCTGTTCCAGGAGCCCGAGGCTCTGTTCGTAGAGGGCCCGGGGACCCTCCTCACCGCCGGGGGGCGGCGCGATTCCGGCGCTCCCCGATCCTGCGACTGGCGGCTCTTCGAGCTCCTCCAGGTCACTCTGCTCGATCTCCGCTCGCCGGTCCGGTGCGGGAGCGCCTGCCGCCCCTTCGCCGCCCTGCGGTGCCGGCGCGGCAACGGGGGCGGGGGCCGCACCCTGGCGCAGCTGCTCGACTTCCCGCGCCAGCTCTTCGGCCCGAGTCCGCAGCGCGGCGTTCTGGTTCTCGGCGGCGGCGAGCTGCCCCTCCAGGCGAGTCACGCGCTCGCGCAACGCGGTCGCTTCGGCAGCGCTCTGGTCATCGTGGTCCCAGTAGGGTCCGCTGCTCGCGCAGCCGCCAGTGAGGACGAGCAGGGTGCCGAATGCCAGCCCGCGGAGCGGACGTCGAGGCACGCTCAGTGCTTGCCCGGGATCTTGCGCAGATAGCGGCTGTCGGGATGCTCTTCGCGCAACCGGGCGTAAGTCGCCGCGGCGTCTTCCGGTCGGGCGAGGTCGGTATAGGCACGACCGAGGTAGAAGAGTGCGGCATCCTTGCCGGAGTAGTTGGGGTAGTTCTTGAGCAGCCCTTCGATGCGCGTCGCCGCCGCTCCGGGCACGCCGTACCGCTGGTAGAAGCGCCCGACGATGAACTCGTGCTCCGCCAGCCGATCGACCACGGTTTCGAGCTCTACCCGGGACTTTTCGGCGTACTCGCTGGTCGGATAGAGGCGGATGAGGTCTTCGAGCGCTTCGCGGGCCTTGACTGTCGCCGCCTGGTCCCGGTCGGCACGCTCGATGCGCCGCGCCAGCGAGGCGGCGATCTGGTACTGCACGTACGGCGCGCGATCGCTGGTCGGAAAGCGATTCTGGAAATCGCGGTACTTGGCCTCCGCCTGGATGAGATCGGCCTTGCTGCCGGAGAGCGAGTAGCAATCGGCGACCGCCAGCAGGGCCTCGCGTCCGGAGCTCGAGTTCGGCTCGACTTCGAAGGCGTGCGAGAAATAGGGGCGGGCGCGACTGTACTTCTCGAGCCCGAACAGGCGCTTGCCTTCGGCGAGCGACTCCGCGGCCGAGAGCCGGAGGATCGGATCGTTCTGGATGTTCGACTTGCAGGAGACTCCAAGGCTCGAGATGGCCGAGACGAGGACCAGCGCCGTGAGTCTCCGGATCACATGGGTGTTCAAGCGCTGCCCTCCGCGAGCTTTCGAAGCTGCTGTTGTGCCGCGACTGGATCGGCGGTTGCGAAAACCGCCGATCCGGCCACCAGCGTGCGCACTCCGGCTTCGACGACGGAGCGAATATTGGCCGGGCCGATGCCGCCGTCGATCTCCAGAAAGACGTCGAGGCGGCGCGCCAGGATGAGCGAATGCAAGCGCCGCGCCTTCTCCAGGACGTAGGGCAGGAAAGCCTGGCCACCGAACCCCGGATTGACCGACATGAGGAGCACGAAGTCGGCCGCCGGAAGGATATCGGATAGAAGCTCGACCGGGGTCGCCGGATTGAGGGCGATTCCGGCTTTGGCGCCGCCCTCCCGGATCCGGGCGAGGAGGCGGTCGAGATGGGTCGCGGCCTCCCAATGGACGCTGACCCGGTCCGCCCCGGCGTCGAGGAACTCCCCCAGCAGCCGGTCCGGATGGGTGACCATGAGATGGACGTCGAGCGGCAGGCGGGTCCGGCGTCGCAGGGCGGCAACCACCGGAACGCCGATGGTCAGGTTGGGCACGAAATGGCCGTCCATGACGTCGACGTGCAGCAGGTCGGCGCCCCCGGCCTCGCAGATCCGCGCGGCTCCGGCCAGATCCGCGAGGTCGGCGGCGAGCAGCGATGGGGCGATTTCGATCACGGCAGGCCTCCATGGGCGGCGGCAACAACGAGCGAAATGACGTCCCGCCGACGGAGAGGATGGCCCGGCAGCGGATTCTGACGCAGGATCGTGCCGTCCGAGATTCCTTCGTAGGGCTCGAACTTGACCGCCCCCATGCGGAAGCCGCCGCGCTCGAAGTAGCCGCGCACCGGCTCGTAGCGGCGATAGACGAGGTCGGGCATGACGAAAGTGTCGGCCGGCGCATCCTGGGCGATGAGCAGGTCGACCCGCGTTCCCGCGGGAACGCTCGCGCCCGGCGGCGGGTCCTGGCCGACGATGGTGCCCGGTTCGCCGGCAGCGCTGGCAATCGTCAGAGTGTCGCCGAGCTCGAGCCCCTCGGCGTGGACCGTCACCTGGGCGGCGCTCATTGCCTTGCCGCCGAGATTCGGCACGCTGGCCTGCCGCACACCCAGGGAGACCACCACCTCGACGGCGCTGCCGCGCTTGACGAAGCCACCAGCGCGCGGTCGGCTCTCGATCACGCGGCCCTCTTCGACGGTGGCATTCCAGCGCCCGGCCGGCTCGGCGGCGCGGAAGCGCAGACCCTGGTCGGCGAGCAGGCGGGAGGCCTCCTCGGCGGTCAAACCGGCGAGCTCGGGCACGGTCATCGCGCCGCGGCGGACGAACAGATTGAAGGAGAGATAGGCCGAGGCGACGAAGACCGCCAGCAGCACGACTCCCCAGAGCAGACTTTGTACGAGCCGCACGAAACGCCCAGCCACCGTAGGTCGAGTCTAGCAGGCGACCGCCATCGCCACCGACCGCCACTGCAGCTAGAGTGCAGCCATGAACACGACCCTCAAGGCGCGACCGGCGCCGGCCCTCGGGGCGCACGTCTCGGTGGCCGGGGGCTTCGTCGAAGGCCTGCGGCGTGGTGCCGGGCTCGCCTGCGACGCACTGCAAATCTTCGTCAAGAGCCCGAGCCAATGGCAGAGCAAACCCCTCCTGCCGGAGGACTCCTCGGCGTTCCGCGCCGCGCATGCGGCGAGCGCGATCGGGCCGGTGGTCGCGCACGCGGCGTACCTCATCAACCTCGCCGCGCCCGATCCGCAAATCCTCGCCAAGTCGCGCGCCGCGCTGGCCGACGAGCTGCGCCGTTGCGAAGCGCTCGGCGTCCCGGCGCTGGTGGTGCATCCCGGGGCGCATATGGGAGCAGGGGAGGAGGCCGGCCTCGCGGCGATCGCTGGTTCGCTCGACGCCGTCGATGCCGCGGTCGACGGTTGTCCGACGCGGATTCTGCTCGAGATCACTGCCGGCCAGGGGACGGTCCTGGGAAGCCGACTGCAGCATCTCGCGGCGATCCGGGCGCAGGCCGAAAGCCGGCAGCGCCTGGGTGTCTGCCTCGACACGTGTCATGCCTTCGCCGCCGGCTATGCGATCGACAGCGCCGCCGGCTGGGACGATTTTCTCGCCGAGCTCGACACCGAGATCGGGTTCGAGCTCGTCGGCTGCGTGCACCTGAACGACTCGGTCGGCGCGCTGGGGTCACGCAAGGATCGCCATGCCAACCTGGGCGAGGGCTGCCTCGGAGTCGAACCGTTCCGACGCCTGCTCGCCGAGCCGCGCCTCGGCCACGCGCCGATGATTCTCGAGACGCCGTTCGGGGACGACGAGCTCGGGCATGCGCGCGATCTCGCTGTCCTGCGCTCGCTGCTCTAGCTGGGTGACTTTCGCCGCGTTCGGCAGGCGTGGTCGGGTCACTCCGGCACTCGGGGGGATGGGGCCGGCGTCTAGTGAAGCTGGCCACCGACCCCATCCCCCCGAGCGCCGGAGCGCCCCCGCGAATCGGGTAA
>JBGARM010000150.1:0-7348 GCA_044230215.1 Thermoanaerobaculia bacterium
AGCGCCGCCGCGACTTCGAGGAGCCGGGCGAGGATGGCGTCGAGGGCGAGGCCGATCCGCCCGCCCTCGCTCACGCGGGTCGCCTCGAACTGCCCCAGGGCGGCATCGAGGCACCGCCAGACGACGGCGTCGTCGGCGGAGCTCCAGGAGGAGGGGGCCTTCTCGATGCGCAGGAAGGAGGGACTGCGCGCGAGGTCGCCGATCGTCAGCTGGCCGACCAGGTCGCCGGACTCGATCAGCGGCTGGCAGGCGACGATCAGCTTGCGCACCGCCCCCTGGCGCAGCTCGACCTCGACCTCGGATTCGTGCAGGCGACGCAGGCCGATCGCGACCTCGCAGCGGCCGCGCCGGACGACCGCGTTCAGGCGCTCGCGAATCGCCGCCTCGAGGAAGCGCAGCTCCTCCGGCAGGCGGAGCACGAGGTCGAGGTAGCGGTGATTGACCCCCTGCAGCGTGGCCTGAACCTGCAGCCCGTGGACATCGACGATCGCCTGTCCGAATCCGGTCATGCTCTTCATCGATCGACTCCGCTTTCTCCCGCGAGCTCCGCTGCCCGGACGTCGAGCGCCAGCATCTCCCACTCCAGCCGCTCGACCCCTTCACCGACCGGGCTCTTGGCCGGAATCGTCAACGGCCGGCCGAAAACGACGTCGACCCGGGCCCCCGGCAGCGGCACGAGCATTCTGTCCCAACTCCGCAGGAGCTTGCGCCGGGTCGCGCCGATCGCCACCGGCTGGATCGGCAGACCGCTCATCGCCGCGGCGACGATGACGCCGGGCTGCACCTTGCACCGCGGTCCTTTGGGGCCGTCGGGGGTGAAGCCCAGGTCGGAGCCGGAGCGCGCCCGCCGCAGGAGATCGCGCAACGCCGCCGCGCCGCCCCGGGTCGTGGAGCCGCGGCAGGTGTCGATGCCGAGGTGGGCGAGCGTCTGCGAGGTGAGCTCGCCGTCCCAGCTCTGGCTCACCAGGACGCTCATGCGCGTGCCGCGATAGGCGTAGCGCATCAGGATCAGATAGCGATGCCAGAAAGCGAGGATGAACGGCCGGCTCTCGGTCTCCCACGAGCGCACCGTCGCGTCGTCGTGGAAGCGGAAGTCGACCGTCGCCGCGAGGCCGCGGATCAGGCCCGAGAGCGCCAGGCTCGCCGGCCCGATGCGCCAGTCGTCGATCGGCGCGACTTTGCGCGCGGAGCGCGCGGCGCCCACGTCACTCCCGGAACTGCAGGTCGTAGAGCCGGCGGTAGAGCCCGTCGGCGGCCAGCAGCTCGGAGTGGGAGCCCTGCTCGACGATCCGCCCGGCTTCGAGGACGAAGATCCGGTCGACCATGGTGATCGTCGTCAGGCGGTGGGCGATGACGAAGGTGGTGCGGTCGCGCATCAGATTGCCGAGCGCCTTCTGCACCAGGGCCTCGGATTCGGTGTCGAGCATCGAGGTGGCTTCGTCGAGAATCAGGATCGGGGCGTTCTTGAGCAGCGCGCGGGCGATCGCCAGGCGCTGCTTCTGCCCCCCCGACAGCCGCATTCCGCCCTCGCCGATGATGGTGTCGTAGCCGTCGGGCATCTCGAGGATGAATTCGTCCGCGTAGGCGGCAAGGGCGGCCTCGCGCACCTTCTCGAGCGGCAGGTCGACGCGGCCGTAGGCAATGTTGGCGCGCACGGTGTCGTTGAACAGCACCGTCTCCTGGGTCACCAGGCCGATCATGCTGCGCAGGCTGGCGAGCTTGAGGTCGCGCACGTCGCGGCCGTCGATCGCGATCCGGCCGCCGGTGACGTCGAAGAAGCGCGGCACGAGATTGCACAGCGTCGTCTTGCCACCGCCGGACGGCCCGACGAAAGCCACCGCTTCGCCGCGCCGCACCACGAGGTCGACCCCGGACAGAACCTCCTTCTCCTCGTAGCCGAAGGAGACGTTCTCGAACTGGATCTCGCGCTCGAGGGCCGGGGCCGCGACCGCGCCCGGGCGGTCCTGCACCTCGATCGGCAGCATCATCAGGCCGCGGATGCGCTGCGCCGCCGCCATCGACTGCTGGACCACCAGGTTCACCTTGTTCAGCTTGCGGATCGGGTCGTACATCGCGTAGAGCCCGATGAGGAACTTCACCAGCACGCCGGGCTCCATGGTCTGCGAGTGGATCGCCCGGCCGGCGAAGACCAGGAAGACGCCGGCGCCGATGACGCCCAGGGACTCGATGACCGGACCGGACAGGTTCGACAGCATCTGGCCGCGCAGATTGGCCCGCAGGTGGCGCCGCGTCGCCTCGCGGAAGCGCGCCTCCTCGAAAGCCTCCATGCCGAAGGCCTTGACCACGCGGTGACCACGGCAGGACTCCGAGACCAGGTTCGCCAGGTCGGCGGTGCGCTCCTGCGTGCGGTGGCTGGTCTTGCGCATGCTCTTGCTGAAGCGCACGATCGGATAGAGCACCAGCGGCGCGACGACGACGCAGAAGAGAGCGAGCTTGAACTGGATCGAGAAGAGCAGGCAGAGGAGGCCGACGAGGGTCACCGACTGCTGCACCAGGTCGACGAGCCGGGTCGAGACCGCCGCCTGCAAGACGCCGACGTCGTGCACCACCCGGCTCACCAGCTCGCCGGAGGGGTGCTCGGCATGGAAGCGGCTGGTCTGCGCCAGGGTGCGCGCGTAGAGGTCGTTGCGCAGGTCGTTGGTCGCGCCGAGCCCGAGGTGCTGGAAGGCGTAGCCGTTGAGGAAGTCGCTGAAGCTGCGGAGGATGAAGATGGCGACGAAGAGGAGCGGGATGAAATAGATCACCTGCGACGGCGTGACGTGGAAGGCGGCCTTGAGGGCCTCGAGGCCGTCGTGCAGGATCCGGTCGAGGAAGACGCGCGCCTTCTTCGCCTCCTGTAGCGGATCGACGGCCGCCGGCGCCGCTCCCCCGCCCGCCGCCGGCCTCTCGCCACCCTGGGGCGCGGCTGCCGCGGGGACTTGCGGCGACTCGCCCGCGCCGGGCTTCGCCGCCGCCGGCAGCAGGGCGCCGAGTCCGGACGGCATCTCGCTCGAGCCGATCTGCAGCACCTCACTGAAGATCGGCTCGAGGAGCTGGATCAGGACGACGGTCGAAGCGGCGTAGAGGACGGTCGCGCCGAGCGCCAGGACCGCCCACTTCCAGTACTTGCGGACGTAGGTGAGGAGAAAGGCGAGGAGCTTCAATGCAGCCGCCCTTCGGGAATCGTCGTGGCGGAGCTCGCGCCTGCGCTCCGCCGGCGTTCGGGGAGAAAGGCAGCCACTTCGCGGGCAGCACGTTGACTCGCGCCGGAGCGCCCGAGCGCCGGGCGCAGCGCGGCCAGGTCCTGGAGCATGGTGGCTACCCGGCCGGGCGACCGCAGCAGCTCGAGCGCCTGCGCGGCGACGTTTTCGGGCGCGGTCTCCCCCTGCAGCAGCTCCGGCACGGCGCCGCGCCGCAGCACCAGGTTGACGAGGCTGAAATGCGGCAGGCGCACCAGGGCGCGGGCCAGCAGATAGCTCCAGGTCCCCAGGCGATAGAGCACCAGCATCGGCGTTCCGAGGAGACCGACCTCGAGTGTCGCCGTTCCCGAGGCGCACAACACCAGGTGCGAATCCGCGATCGCCTGGAAGCGGTCTTCGGGCACGATGGCGAGCGCCTTGCCGGACGCGGCTTCATAGGCGGCGACGAAGGGGGCGAGGAACCCCGAGCTCACCGACGGCGCCTGGATGAGCACCGGCTCGACCTCGACCTGACGCTGGAGGACGAGGGTTGCGGCGGTCATCCGCGGCAGCAGAGAGCGGATCTCGCTTCGGCGCGAGCCCGGCATCAGGGCGAGACGCAGTGGAGCGGCCGAGGGCGTCCGCTCAGAGCCGTTCCGTCCCCCGGGCAGGAGCGGGATCTCGTCGACCAGCGGATGGCCGACATGAGTGACCGGCACTCCGTGCCGGCGGTAGAAGTCGACTTCGAAAGCGAACAGGACGAGCATCCGGTCGACGAGCTCGGAGATCGCGCGCACGCGCCCCTGCCGCCAGGCCCAGACCTGCGGGCTGATGTAGTAGACGACCGGAATCCCCAGCCACTTGAGCTTGCGAGCGAGGCGCAGGTTGAACTCGGGAAAGTCGATCAGCACCGCGACCGCCGGCCGCCGCTTCTCGCAGGCCGCGACGAGCAGGTCCTGGATCTCCTTCGCCCGTGGCAGGATGCCCAGCGCCTCGGAGATGCCGACGACCGAGATCTCGCGGCTGTCGGCGACGAGATCGACGCCCTCCGCGGCAAGCTGGGTGGAACCGAGTCCGAAGATCCGCAAGCCGGGCCGCAGACGCTTCAGCTCGCGCAGCATCCTGGCGCCGTGTTGATCTCCTGAAGCCTCCCCGGCGACCACCAGAAGGTCGCCGGCGCTCATGGGATCGGTGCGGCGGGCCCGGTCGGGAAGGGGTACATCAGCCATCCGAGGAGGATGGCGCCGATCATCATGCCGAGGAAGATCTGCAGGAAGAGGCGCACCTGCTCCTTCCGCCCGCGCCGCCAGAGGAGGGCGAAGAAGACGCTGACCAGCCCGGCGTAGGTGGTCATGAGGACGAGATGGCTCACTCCTCGTCCCTCCGTCCGCGGGCGATGTCCCAGACGTCGAGGACCAGCAGCAGGTTCATCAGGCCGGCGGAGAGCAGGAACACGGTGCCGTATTCGAAGCCCGGAGCCTCGGGACGGCCGTCGAAACCGGCGGCGTAGCGGGCGACGAAATAAGGCGCGCCGATACCCATCGCGCCGACCGTAGCGAGGTAGGAGAGCGGCTGCCCGGCCACTGGCCGGTAGAGGTTTCCCTCCAGACGCAGGCCGAGCCCGAAGGCGATCAGCAGGACGACGGCGAAGCCGAGCGCCCGGAACCTCTTCCTGAGGAGAAGATGTCCGGACGCCGGCAGGAGCCAGGCGAGGGTGCACAACAGGACGGCCCGCAGCGGAAAACTCGACTTCGCGGCTTCGGTCACCGATTCTCCAGCTCAGGATTCCGTCTGGTTGAGCTGCTCTTTGAGCTCCTTGCCCGGCTTGAAATACGGAATCCGCTTCGGGGGAACTTCGACCCGCTCCCCCGTCTTCGGATTCCTGCCGAGCCGGGCACCACGATTCCTGATGCGGAAACTGCCGAAACCGCGCAGCTCGATCTTGGACCCATCGCGAAGCGAGTCGATGATCGTCTGGAACACCAGATTGACGATCGCCTCGGCCTGCTTCTTCGTCAGCTGCGCGGTTCTCGCCACCTCTTCGACGAGATCCGCCTTGGTGAGTCCGTCGTTCGCCGGCTGCACGGGCTCGGCCTTGGCAGGGTCAGGAGGGTTCGCCATCCGACTCCGCCGGCTCGGCGTCCGGGGTCTCGACGGGCTCGAACGCCTTGGCGGCGGACGACTCGAGCTCGGCGACCTCCTCGTCGCTGGGCTGCGAAACGCCCCGGATGGTGAGGCCGACCTTCTTCTCGTCCTGCTCGATCCGCAGGATGCGCGCCCGGACCCACTTGCCGACCGGGAAGGTCGCCTCGAGCTTGCCGCCGGCAAAGTCGATCTCGCTGATGTGCGCGAGACCTTCGAGACCGTCGAAGATGTCGATGAAGAGGCCGAAGTCCGTGACGTTCACCACCCGGCCGGTGACGATGTCGCCGACCCGGTTGTTCTCGACGAACTCCTGCCACTCGTTGGGCAGGAACTCCTTGATCGACAGCGAAACCCGCTGGTTGTCGACGTCGATGTTGGTGATCCGCGCGCGCACCGTGTCGCCCTTCTTGAGGACCTCGCTCGGGTGCTTGATGCGCTTGGTCCAGCTCATGTCGGAGACGTGCACCAGACCGTCGATCTCCTCGGTGATCTCGACGAAAGCGCCGAATTCGGTGAGATTGCGCACCCGACCGTCGATGATCGAGCCCACCGGGAAGAGGTTGGACAGCCCTTCCCAGGGATTCTTCTCGATCTGCCGCAGCGACAGGCTGATGCGGCGCTGGGCGAGGTCGAGCTCGGTGACGATGGCGGCGAGCTGCTGACCGGGGACGAGGAGCTTCGCCGGGCTGACGACCTTCTTGGTCCACGACATCTCGGAGACGTGCACGAGGCCTTCGACGCCCTCTTCGAGCTCGACGAACGCGCCGTAGTCGACCAGGCTGACGACCTTGCCCTCGACCCGCGTGCCGACCGGGAACTTCTTGTCGACGAGGATCCAGGGATCTTCCTGGCGCTGCTTGTAGCCCAGGGAGACGCGCTCGGACTCGCGATCGAACTTGAGCACGATGACGTCCACTTCGTCGCCGACGTTGAAGTGCTCCGAGGGGTGGTTGACCCGGCCCCAGGAGATGTCGGTGATGTGCAGCAGACCGTCGATGCCGCCGAGGTCGACGAAGACGCCGTAGTCGGTGATGTTCTTGACCACGCCCTTCAGGCGCTCGCCCTCCTGCAGGCGCTCGAGCGTTTCGCCCTTCTTGCGCTCGTACTCCTTCTCCAGGACGGCCTTGCGCGACAGGACGATGTTGTTGCGGCGCCGGTCGAGGCTGATGACCTTGAACTCGAGGTCGCGACCCTTCAGGCTCTCGAGGTTCTTCACCGGCTTGATGTCGGCGAGCGAACCCGGCAAGAAGGCGCGGACGCCGACGTCGACCGTCAGGCCGCCCTTGATGCGATCGATGACCCGGCCCTTGATGATGCGGCCTTCCTTGAAGCTGTTCTCCACGTCGGTCCAGACGCGCATGCGCGCCGCCTTGGCGTAGGACAGCAGGATGTGGCCTTCGAGGTCCTCGGTCTTCTCGAGGAGCACCTCGACGTCGTCGCCGACCGCGACCGAGAGCTTCCCCTCTTCGTTGAAGAACTCGGCGACCGGGATCAGGCCTTCCGACTTGTAGCCGACATCGATCACCACGGAGTTGTTGGTGATCGTCACGACCCGGCCCTTGACGATCTCGCCCTCGGCGAGATTGCGCATGCTCTGGTCGTACAGTCCGATGAACTGCTCGTAGGCGCGCTGGTCCTCGGCGCTCATCTCCTCATCGATTGCCGCGCGCTGCTTGCCCAAGCTCATTCCGGTACTACCTCCTGGTTTGGATTTTTTTCGAGGCTTAGCCTCGTGCCCCTGGGAAGGGGACTCGAGATTCTTAAGCTATTGAGAATTCGAGCCTTGAAAGTATAAATGGCCCCGGAGTCGGCTGTCAAAGGGGGCGAAGAGCCGCCTCGAACGCCAGTCGCTGGTCCGGATCCGCCTCTCGATCGAGGGCTCGCTGCAGGATTTCCTTCGCCTCCGCTGTGCCGATCTCGCCCAGGGCCCACGCGCTATGGCGGCGGACCTCGCGCGAGTCGCTCTCGAGCGCCTCGGCCAGAGGCGCAATATATCCCGGATCGCGCCGGTTGCCCATCGCCAC
>JBGARM010000151.1:0-7323 GCA_044230215.1 Thermoanaerobaculia bacterium
CGGCGGCCGCGCCCTTCAGCGATTCGGGAGAGACTTCGCGACTCTTCAAGGGCGCGAGTCTAGCGAAGGTCCCGGCGCTGCGCCGCCGGGCTTCGCCGGCCGTGGAGATCTCGCCAGCCGCAGGTAGATCAGCAGCGCCAACGGCGAAAGCATCGGCAGGAGCACGACGATCGAGCGCACACTCGCCGGGGCGTCGAATTCGACGCCGGCGCAGGCGCTCGCCTGGAAGTCCGCCAGCGCCAGTGGCACCCCCCAGCGCTCGGCGACGGTCCGCCAGGAGGGCTCGCGGCGCCGGGCGCGGCGCTCCCACCAGTGGCGGGCTGCCGCGACCTGGAGCGGCATTACGAAGAGGAAGCCGTGCGCCCAGGCGACTGGCAGGGCGAGGAGCGCGACGACCGGCGCCGTGTGGACGCGGTCGACATCGTCGCCCGGCCGACGACGCGTCAGCAACAGGGCCACCGCGAGCACCGTCACGGTGATCGCCGCCGCGGGCATCTCGATTCCGAAGCCGTCGAAGACGCGGCGCAGGGAGAGGTTGCGCGACGAGAACAGGGGCGGCTCAGCCATGCGCTGGAAGAGAGCCGGCAACTCGCCCACCCACGGCAGGAGGCAGAGAACCGTCACGGGCACCCAGGCGAAGGCCTCGACGGCGGCGCTGGCGCGGCGGCGACCGTCCTGCCGGCCGAGCAACCAGCGGGCCGAGAGATGGAGCGCGCCGACCAGCGCGATCGGCTTGAATGCCAGGCTGACACCGACCCAGGCGGCGCCGAGCAGCGGCCGGCGCTTGCCGAGCTGCCACCCGGCGAGCGCCAGGCCGACGGCGATTGGCGTCAGGTTGCCGATCCACAGGGTGTATTGGACGACGGGCAGGAGGGCCACCAGGGCCGCGGCGAGCGCGAAGCGCCGCCGGCCGGAGACGCCCGCGAAGCCCGCGGCGAAGACCGCGATGGCGGCGACCGCCAGCACGTTGGCGCTGCGCACCAGGCCGAGAACGAGACCTGGACCGCTGAGCTCGAGGGCGAGGGCCCCCAGGGCGGCGAGAGGCGGTGGATAGTTGAATCTCTCCTGCGAGTAGGGCGACGCGCCGGCGGACAGTCGCTCTGCCGCTTCGACGAACACCGGCTCGTCCTGCTGTGGCGACGGCTGCAGCAGCGCCTCGTGATGCACAAGCGCGGCGACGGCGACGACGCCGGCGAAGCCTAGCGCGGTGAGGAATCGACCGGAACGCGACTCGAGGAGCGGCAAGCGAGGCGACGCTAGCATGCACGGCCTGCGCTATCGTCGCCCTCATGCGAAAGCGCCTGGGAATCATCCCCTTGTTGGAAGCTCTTCTCCTGGCGGGAATCGCCGGCGCATCGACGCCGCCGGCGGTCGAGACCAACGCCGCCGGCGACCCGCTGGTCTCGACGTTCTCGATCGTCGCGCTCGACCCGGCGACCGGAGATCTCGGCATCGCCGTACAGTCGAAATTCCCCAACGTGCGCGCGGTCGTCCCCTGGGCGCGGGCCGGCGTCGGAGCGGTGGCGACGCAGAGCTTCGCCAAGCTCTCGTTCGGCAGCGACGGCCTCGACCTTCTGGCGCGCGGCGCCACGGCGGAAGAGGCGCTCACCATCCTGCTGCGCGAGGATCCGCTGCGCGAGCAGCGTCAGGTCGGCATCGTCGACGCCCGCGGTCACGCCGCGACCTGGACGGGCAAAGAGTGCTTCGCCTGGGCGGGCGGAAGGATCGGAGAGACGGGCGCGGCGACGAAGTCGGTCGGCCCAGGCGCCGGAATCGGCACGGTCGTCGCCGGCGACGGCTTCACCATCCAGGGCAACATCCTCGTCTCGGAGGCGACGGTCGCGGCGATGGCCCGGGCTTTCGAAACGACCCCGGGCGAGCTTGCCGATCGGCTGATGGCGGCGCTCGTCGCCGGCGGCAAGGCCGGCGGCGACCAGCGCGGGGAGCAGAGCGCGGCCCTCCTGGTGACGCGCAAGGGGGCCGGGTACGACGGCTCGGACAACTTCATCGACATCTCGGTCTACGACCACGCGACGCCGATCGCCGAGCTCGAGCGTCTCTATGCCCTGAACCGGCTCTACTTCACGCGCTCGAAGCCCGAGAACATGATCCCGGTGACGCCCGAGATCGCGCGCGAGATCCAGACGATCTGGATGCGGCGCGGTTTCGACAAGGGCCCCGCCGACGGCGTCGTCGATGCGCGCTTTCAGAAGTTACTGGTGGACTACATGGGCTGGGAGAACTACGACATCCGGGTCGAGAACGTGCAGCGCATCGATCTCGCCAAGGGTGAGGTCCTGCAGATCGACCGCGAGGTTCTGGCCGACATCCGTGAAGTGTTCCGCACCGGGCGCTGGAAACCCAGCCTCCATCGCTAGCCTGGCGTTAGAAATCGGCATCCCGAACGTAGAGTCTGTGGAATGAGATCTTCGCGCGGCAGCTTTGTCCTCTCCGGCCTGCTCGGTGTTGCCGGACTCGCCCCCTCGGTCCCCCTGTCCGCCGCGCCGGCAAAGCTGGCGCTGGCGCATCAGCGACTCGAGCTGCCGGGGGTGCCGGCGCTGACGCTCGCGGTCGATCTCGACCGCGATGGCCACCCCGACCTCGCGGTCGTCGTCGCCTCAACCTCCTGGGGCGAGGTCGGCATCGAGGAACCGATGAAGGTCGACGACGAGGGGACCTTCGTCGACGTCCTGACCGTCGTGCCGACGGTGCTCGATCGCCGCGAGCTGCTGGTTTTCCGCGGCACTCCGGGCGGCTTCGCGGGCACTCCAGGCGGCTTCGGCGCCGTGCCGCTGCGCCTCGAGCTGCCGCCCAGCGTGCACGCGGTCGCGGCGGGGCCGCCCGCGGCGCCGCTCGTCGCCTGGACCGACGACGGCGTCGCCGAGATCGTGCTGGCGGGCGCCGCGACGCCGGAGGAAGGGTCCGCACCGCAGCTCGCGCTGGTGTCTCGCATCACTGCCCGCACGGTCTTCGCCGGCAGCACTTCCTTCCTCGCCCGGAGCGGTCTGATCGACGATCTCGACGGCGACGGGGATAGCGACCTGTTCGTGCCGGTGGCGGGCGGACTCGAGGTCCACCTCTCGACGCCGGAGGGGCTGGCGGCATCGACGGCGTCGCTCGTCACGCCGCCGGAGCACGAGGCGGCGGCAGCCGTCGCCGCCGATCTTCGCAACGGGCCTCCGGAGGCGCGGCGGGCCCGCCGAAAGCACGCCATTCGCGCCGAGAGACTGCTGCCGCAGGTGGTCGATCTGAATGGCGATCGTCGGCCCGATCTGCTCTATCGTGACGACGAGAGCGCTGGCGACGGCGTCCTCGTCCGCCTCGGACTCGGCGAAGGCCGCTTCGGCGGCGCCTTCGATCCGCTGCCCGGCTGGAGCGACGTCCCACCGGCGACGGTGCCGGGTCCGGCCGGCGGCAAGGGGGACGCTCCGAGCCGTGAGGCCGTCTGGTTCGGCGATCTCGACGGCGACGGGGCCGCCGAGGTGGTGACGTTGCAGGACATTCCGAACGTCAAGGACTCGATGCGGGCGGAGCTCGCCGAGGCGAAGCGGCCGCATGCCCGGATCCGCGTGCACGCGCTCGGCGCCGACGGCCGCTGGACGCCTGCCCCGAAGTCGGAGTTCACCGTCGAGGGGTATCTGTTCGAGGGCGGTGGCAGCGACGAAAGCGACGACGGCGAGGGGGTCGGATTCTCTTTGCCTTCGGGCGTGCGCGATCTCGACGGCGACGGCAAGCTCGACTTCGTCGCCCTGTCTCTCGACTTCAGCCTCTTCGAGGCGATGCGGGTGCTGACCACGAAGTCGATCAAGCTCGGGCTCGACTTCGGGATCTACCGCCAGGGGCAGGGGCTCTCTTTCCGGCCGGTGCCCGATCTCGACCTCGCCGGCGAGCTTCGCCTGCGTCTCGACAGTCTGGCGCTCGGACAGTTGTCGTCGTTCGCCGGCGATTTCGACGGCGACGGTCGCGCCGACTTCGTGCAGCTCGGGCGCGGGCGGAAGGTCACGATTCATCGCGGGCAGCCCGGCGCCCGCTATGCCCCGGCGCCCGACCTCGGGATCACGCTCGAGCGTGAGCCGCTCGACGTCGCGCTGGTCGCGGTCACCGACCTCGACGGCGACGGCCGGAGCGACCTCTCGGTCACCCAGCCGATCGGCGGCAAGGCGATCGGCGCCCGCGCGGCGCTCGATCTGTATCTTTCAGGGGGGGCTCGGTGAGCGCTGGGGTAGCGGGAGAGAAAAGCTTGCTGGTAAAGGAGTGGATGGGGCGCAGTTCGGTTGCCGCTGCACTGGTGGCCTGTTGCGCGCTGGCTGGCGAGATGCCTGCGTTCGGCCTGCCGCATGGCACCGTTTCTTCGGCGCCGGGGATCTCGGTGGTGGAGGAGGGGGCGGCGGAGCGCTGGATCGTCGATCTCGGCGGTGTTCTGGTCGCGGCGCTGTCGCCCGAAACGGCGCCCGGAGCCGACGGTCTGCTGCTGCTGGTGCGTCCGCCGCGCAAGCCGGACGGACCGCGCCGCCTTCTGCGCTTGCGGCTCGAGCCCGAACCGCGCCTCGACCTGCTGGCGGAAGGGCTCGACGGCGAGATCGATTCGCTGGCGGTGATGGCGACTCCGGTGGCTATCGGCGATGCCGCCGATGCCGCCGGTACCGCCCCCCCCGCCGGCACCGACGCGAGCGTCGAGGTCGTTGCCAGCGGGCCGGGACGTGCCCTCGGGTTGGGGTCGTTGGCGGACCTCGCGGCCCGGTCGGCCAGCGACGACTCTTCACCGCTCGTCGCGCGGCCGCTCTTCGAAGCTGCAGGGTTCGACCCGCGCGCTTTCGACGCTGCGCTCCTGCGGCGCGGCCTCGAGCGGCGGCTCGCGGTGGCCGAGCCCGGCCAACTGCGCTTCTGGGATGGCGGCGGCGCCTGGAGTGCGCCCGTGCCGTTACCGCTCGCGGTGGCGCGCACGGCGCGCGGCCTCCTGCTGTCGAGCCCGCCGGTGGCGGCGATGCGTTCGGCTGCCGGCAACCTGTACCTCGCGGGACCCGAAGCGCTCGGCGCGACCCGGCTGCGCTGTCTCGAGATCGTTGCCGCGGCGGCGGGCGCCGCCGAGATGCCGCAGCCGACGGAGCTCTGGGCGGCGCTCCCGGGTCCGGAGAAGGTGGAGCAGAGCTGGCCGTTCGAGATCGACGGCGTGCCGGTGCTCATCGTTCGCACCCAGGCCGCCGACGAGATCAATCTCTTCGAGCGTCAGCGGCTGCGCGTGCTGACGCTCTCTGCCGACCGGACACGGTCCGGCGCGCTGCCGACGCTCGCGGTAGAGCTCGACAGCAAGCGCTGGCACGAGACCGCAATCGCGCTCGGCGACGTCGACGGCGACGGCCACGACGATCTCCTCGCCGCCTTTCCCGAGGGCCTCTCGGGTACCGACCTGGTCGTGCAGTGGTGGCGCGGGCAGGGCAGTGGACGCTTCGAGAGCCGGGCGCATCGCACCGACCTCGAGAAGGCTCCCTCCGGCTGGGCGCTCCTCGCGTCCCCCGGTCTGCCGGGCGGGCCGGGAATCTTCCTGGTCGGCAACGGCAGGATGGAGCTGCGATCGTTCTCGGCGGCCTCAAAGGGCGCCGTGGCGGAGCGCGCCGGTCTCGCCGTGTCGATCCCCGCGCTGCCGGCTCCTGTCACGCCGAAGGGAGACAAGAGCGTGACGCTCTCGGTCGGCGGCAGTGGCGAGAGCGCCAGGGTCGAGAACATCGATCCCGAGGCTCTTCCGCTCGGCGCCGTCGAGCTCGACGGCCGATCAGGTGCCGAGTTGCTGGCCGTGCAGGGCAGCGGCAACGGCAGCGAGCGGTTGATTCTCCTGCGGTCGCGTCCGGACTAGCGCGGGCTCAGGGCGCGGCGAGCGACCAGGCCGAGGTGTCTTCGCTCTCGAAGCCGTCGTTGAAGAGCTGCGGCAATCGGCAGTTCGAGCAGACCAGGGCGAAGTCCTGATCCGTGGGGAAGCCGTTGTACGGCACCCCGTCGCCGCCGATCGAGGCACCGGTGATCGTCACCGTCACCGGACCGGCAACGGAAGTCGCGAGGTAGACGTTCTCCAGATTGTTGAGGCTGTCGGCGACACCCCCCGGCACCGAGGACCCGGCACTGAAGACGTTGCCGCGATAGGTCTGGGCGTTGTGAACGACCTCGAGGTCGAGGTCGTTCACCAGGGCCGGATTCGCTCCGGCCGCTCCGGGCGCATCGGACCAGGCGAGGGTGATGCGCAACGGCTGGCCGGGGGCGTCGACTTCGAACTGCCGCGTGACCTGCTGCCCCGTGCCGGTCAGGACCCGCTGCTGATCGAGAGCGACGACCGCCAGCCCCGGCTGGATTACCCGCGTGATGTCGATCCGGCCCCACCCCTCGTTGTTGTTCGGGATGTCGGCGGTGCCCATGTCGACGGCGGCGTTGACCAGCAGGGCCTTCGCCATCGCCATGCTCGGGTCGGCGCCGGCGTGCAGGGTGCGCCACCGTTCGGCGGCGAGGACGACCGCGCCGGCGGCGTGCGGGCTTGCCATGCTGGTGCCGGAACAGAAGGCGTAGCGGTTGCTGGTGCCGGCGATCGCCGTCGAACAGCTGCCGCCGGTGTCGTTGCGGGTCGAGGCGATCGTGCTCCCCGGGGCGGCGACCGTCGGCAGCGTCCGGCCGTCGATCGCCGGGCCGCGGCTGCTGCTCGACGAAATCGTCTCGATGCTGCCCGCCCGGGCGTTGAAACTGTTGGCGACGCTGAGGATGTTCTTCGCTTCCTTGGGCTCGGTGATGGTCGACGCCCCCGAGCCGGAGTTGCCGGCCGAGAAGACCTGCAGGAACGGCTCGGCGAAGCCGGGCGTGTCGAGATTGCCGTCGCGCACGAGGATATCCTCGAGGCGCGCGTCGGCGGTGTAGCCGGCGCCGGCGATGCCGGTCGTGCTCCACGAGTTGTTGGAGCCGATCGCGCCGCCGAGGATCGCGACCTTGGTCATGTCCTGAAGTGAGATATCGCCGAAGACGTTGAGCGCGAAGAGGCTGGTCGCGGGCGCCACGCCGAGGCCGTAGAGGAAGCCGCTGCCGTCGGTGAAACCGGCGGTGGCATCGCCGGCGACGATGCCGGCGACATGGGTGCCGTGGCCGCCGGTCGGGCAGTCGCTGCCGGGCTGCCCGACGATCGTGCAGTTGGCGCCGGTCGCCGGCGTGAAGCCGCCGACGATGTGCGAGGCGAGGTCGGGATGGTCCCAATCGACACTCGTCAGTAGAACGCTCCAGGGATCGTAGTATTGAAATTTATCTTGATACTCGTCCGCTTCGAGGATGAAATAGTTCCCCTTTCCGAGAAGC
>JBGARM010000152.1:0-7316 GCA_044230215.1 Thermoanaerobaculia bacterium
ACTACGACAAGAGCCTGCGCGCCGAAGCGGAGGTGGAAGTCCCCGAGGATGGCGCGCTCGACCGGGTCGAGTTCTATCTCAACGAGACCCTGGTGGCGACGCTCTTCCAGGAGCCGTTCACGCAGCCGATCGCGCTGCCGCCGGACGGCAGCCTCGCCTACGTCCGCGCCGTCGCCTACCAGGTCGACGGCAACCAGACCGAAGACCTGGTCTTCGTCAACGCGCCCGACAACCTCGAGGAGGTCGACGTCCAGTTCGTCGAGCTCTACACCACCGTCCTCGACCGCGAGAACCGGCCGGTGCGCGATCTCCAGCAGAGCGATTTCAAGGTCTTCGAGGACGACGTGCCGCAGCAGATCGCGCGCTTCGAGAGCCTCGAGAATCTCCCTATCCACGTCGCCGTCATGCTCGACGTTTCGGCGTCGATGGAGCCGAACCTGGCGCAGACCAAGGAGGCGGCGCTCGAGTTCTTCGAGCACGTGATCAGCCCCAAGGACCGCGGGGCGCTGATCGTCTTCAACGACCATCCCCTGCTCGCCGTCAAGCTCACCAACCAGATTCCGGCGCTCGCCGGCGGCCTCGCCGGGCTCAAGGCCGAACGCGGCACCGCCCTCTACGACTCGGTCGTCTTCTCGCTGTTCTATTTCAACGGCGTCAAGGGCCAGCGCGCGATCGTGCTGCTGTCGGACGGCAAGGACGAAGGCAGCCGGTTCAACGTCGAAGAGACGCTCGACTTCGCCCGCCGCGCCGGCATCGCGATCTACTCCATCGGGCTCGACATTCCGCGCTCCGAATCCGAGGCCCGCAAGGTGCTCAAGAAGCTCGCCGACGAGACCGGCGGCCGTGATTTCTTCATCAAGGACACCTCCGAGCTCAAGGCGATCTACGACTCCATCCAGCGCGAGTTGCGCTCGCGCTACCTCCTCGCCTACCAGTCGACGAATTCCGCCCGCGAGCTGCGCTTCCGCGTCGTCGACCTGAAGGTCGACCGCTCCGGTCTCGACGCCAAGACGATCCGCGGCTACTACCCTTAGACCCAGGCCGCCGCCGGGTTAGGATCGCCGCTCGCCGCCGCCATGTCCGCCCGAGCCCTCGCTCTCCCGCTCCTCGCCCTGCTCGCCGTCCTCGCCGGCAGCGCGCCGGCGGTCGAGCCGGAGCCGCAAGCTCCGCCGACCGCCCTCGCGGAGGCCGATTCCTCGACCTTCCTCGCCGACGTCGAACCGCTCCTCTCCGAAGCGGAGCGCGCGGCCTACCTGGCCCTCACCCGCTCTTACCAGCGGCGGGCGTTCGAGCGCCGCTTCTGGGAGCTGCGCGACCCTTACCCGGAGACGCCGCGCAACGAGCTCGAAGAGCGCTATCGCGAACGTCTGCGCCTCGCCCGGGAGCTCTATCCGGCCTCCGGCGACGAGCGCTTCCGCCTCTCGCTGCTGGTCGGCGAGCCGCTGCGGCGCATCCCGCTGCGCTGCGCCGAGATCCTGCGTCCGGGCGAGATCTGGTACGTCGGACCGAGCGATCGCATTCCGCAGGGCTTCGCGCTGGTCTTCGTCTCCCGCGGCGTGAGCGCCGAGGCACCGCACCGACTCTGGGCGCCGCGTTCCGGCTACGGCGAGCTGCTGACCTGGTCCGTGCCCCTTACCGGCGGGATGGCCGGCGGGATGGCCGGCGACCTCGCCGCCGAGGTCGCCGACCGCGTTCCGCGCGACTGTCCACGCGGCGACGAGATCGTCAGCGCGCTCGCCGCGGCTTCCGACTGGGACGACCTCGTCCGGCGCTTCGACGTCATCCCGCATCCCAATCCCGAATGGGTGCGAACCTTCCTCTCCTACTCGACCGACCTGCCCGCGGATGCGCTGCCGCTCGCGGCCGAGGTCGAGATCCGCTTTCCCGGCCGGAACCAGAGTCGCACCATCGTCGACGCCAGCGTGATCGTCGAGGCCGCCGCCGTGCGGGGCGGCGCCGCTGGGGCGGTCGCCGGCGCGGCGAACCCGGCGCCCCCCGCGGCCCCGGCGCCGCCCGCCATGGCTCTTCTCCTCGACGGCGAGGTCCTGCGCGGCGAGGAGCTCTTCGACCACTTCCGCTACCGCTTCGAGCTCGCTGGCGAGCGCCTGCAGACCGCCAGCAGCTTGCCGTTTTCGGCTCGGCGCTACCTCCGACCGGGCAGCTACACCCTGGTGCTCCGCCTGCAGGAGCCGGCGAGCGGTCGCGTCTTCCGGCGCGAGCTGCCGCTCGAGGTGCCGCCGCCGGGGTCGCTGGTCGCCGGGGCCTCGGCGCCGGCCACCGCGCCACCTTCTCCGCCCGCCCCGGGAGCGGCCCCGTTGACACCGTCCATAGCGCTGGCGCGCGCCACGGCGGCGGCCGGGGCTCCAGGAGGCGATCCGGCCACCGACCCGGACCGGGCGCGCGAGCCCAGCCTCCGCCTGCTCGCGCCGATCGACCAGCTCACTCTCGGCAAGGTGCGGGTCGAAGCCGACGTGCGCGGCCTCGTTCCGGCGCGGGTCGACTTCGAGCTCGACGGCAAGCCGCTGCTGTCCAAGCGCCGCGCGCCGTTCTCGATCGAGATCGACCTCGGCCGCTCGCCGCGCCTGCGGCGCCTCTCGGCGGCGGCGTGCGACGGCTCGGGCGAGCTCGTCGCCGCCGACGAGGTCATGCTGAACGCCGGCCCGCACCGCTTCGCGCTCCGGCTGACCGAGCCGCTGCGGACCCCCGCCGCTGGCGAGCCCCTGCAGGCGCGGGCCGAGGTCGACCTGCCCGAAGGCGAGGAGCTCGACCGGGTCGAGTTCTATCTCAACGAGACGCGCCTGGCGACGCTCTACCAGCCCCCGTTCGCCGTCGCCCTCGACACGCCGGCCGCCGCCGGACTCACCTACCTCCGGGCGGTCGCCTATCTCGCCGGCGGCGGCGCCGCCGAGGACGTGCGGGTCCTGGGTTCCGGCGCCGCCGACGAAGCGGTCGACGTCGACCTGGTCGAGCTCTATGCCTCGGTCCTCGACAAGCGCGGCCGGCCGGTGACCGACCTCTCCGCCGGCGACTTCCGGGTGCTCGAGGATGGCGTCGAGCAGAGCGTCCAGCGTTTCGAGAACGTCGACACGCTGCCGATCCACGCCGGCGTGATGATCGACACCTCCGCCTCGATGGTCGAGGAGCTCGCCGACGCCGAGACCGCCGCCCACCGGTTCTTCCGCGAGGTCCTGACGCCGGTCGACCGCGCCGCGGTGATTACTTTTGCCGACGCGCCGCGGCTGGCGGTGCGTTTCACCGCCAACCTCGAGCTCCTGGCCGGGGGCCTCGCCGGCCTCGAAGCCCAGGGCGAGACACGCTTCTACGACAGCCTCGCCTTCGCCCTGCACTACTTCGCGGGAGTGCGCGGCAAGCGGGCGCTCATCCTGCTCACCGACGGCGACGACTCCGAAAGCCGCTTCCGCTTCGAAGAGGTTCTCGAGTACGCCCGCCGCACCGGCGTGACGATCTACGCCATCGGGCTCAACGTACCGAGCCAGCCGGTCGACGCCGGTGTCCACCTCGACCAGCTGGCGCGGGAGACCGGCGGGCGGTCGTTCCGCATCCGCCGCGCCAACGAGCTCGCCAGCGTCTACGAGACGATCCGTCAGGAGCTGCGCTCGCAATACCTCCTGGCCTACCAGTCTTCGCGCCTCGACGGCTCCACGGCCTACCGCGAGATCACCCTCGAAGTCGCTCGTCCCGGCGTCTCGGCGCGCACGATCGCGGGTTACTATCCTTGAGCACTCCGGAGTCCGGAAGGCCGCCCGCCATGCCGCCACGACTGGTCCTCGCCTCCGCTTCGCCGCGGCGGAGCGCGCTCCTGGCCGACCTCGATCTCGCTTTCACGGTGCGGCCGCCGCACACCGACGAGAGCCCGCAGCCGTTCGAGCGCCCGGCCGACCTGGTCGCGCGGCTGGCGCGCGAGAAGGCGCAGGCGTTCATCGAACCCGGCGAGCTGGTGCTCGCCGCGGACACCATCGTGGTCATCGACAACGTGATCCTCGGCAAACCCGCCGACGAGGGCGACGCGCGGGCGATGCTCACGCGGCTCTCCGGCCGCGATCACGAGGTCTACACCGGCGTCGCTCTGGCAGACGCGACGACGGTTCCGCCGCGCCTGGTCAGCCGGGTCGAGCGCACGCAGGTGCGCATCCGGGAGATGACGAGCGCGGAAATTGCCGCCTACGTCGCCGGCGGCGAGCCGATGGACAAGGCCGGCGCCTACGCCATCCAGGGTTGGGGAGCGGTGTACGTCGAGGCGATCACCGGCAACTACACGAACGTCGTCGGGCTGCCGATTCCCGCCGTCGAAGGCTGCTTTCGCGAGCTCGGCTTCGACATCGCGGCTTTCCGCAGCGATCGCAGTGCCGGCGACGATTGCCGCGGTCGCGACGGTCGAAGCGAGTCGGGCGCTCGCCCCGGCGGAGCTAGCTCTCGAACTTGATCGGTTCGCCGAGCTCGGAGAGGGCGAAGTTGGTCATGATCTGGTGGCCGTTGAAATCGAGCACCCGCAGATCTTCCACCGCCGCGAGGTCGGCGGCGACGTTGTCGTAGGAGCGGGCATAGCGCTCGCGGACCGCCGCCAGCGACACCTCGTAGGCGATGAACTTGACGATTCCCTTGTAGCGCAGTTTCTCCACCAGGCGCGGATCGAAGAGCTCCCGGTAGGTGGAGAGCACGAGGATCGGGCCGGTGCCGGTGAAAATGATGTACGACCGGATGCTCGTCTCAAGGCTCATGGTCACTCTCCCGAACGCCTGCGCACCGTAACGGCCCCCCCGAAAGCTGTCAAGGCATCCCGGGCCGGACGAGCTAAATGCCGCTGTCACAGACATTTATGGCTCCCGTCACTCTCCCGTCACAGGCCCGCTGTGGAAAAGGAACCGTCCCGCCGCCCAGCAGTTCCCCGCCGATCGCCGCCGCCGCGGGGCCAATCACTGAAAACAAAGCACTTGTGCCTGCTGCACAGATTCCTGTTCAAAATGCTGGGAAGCCCGAAAGCAGCGCGGTCCGCACCCCTCTCCGGGCCCGTTTTCCGCAGGCTTTTCCGCGCTGGCTGCGGAGGGGCGCGTGCTAGCCTCGAAGCCATGGTCACGACCCGCGTTCTGGTCGTCGAAGACGAGCCCGATATCGCCGAGGTGCTGCAGTTCAACCTCGAGCGCGCCGGTTTCGCGGTGACTGTCGAACGCCGCGGCGACAGCGCGCTCGAGGCGATCCGGCGCCGCGCGCCCGACCTGGTGGTTCTCGATCTGATGCTGCCCGGCCTCGACGGCCTCGAGCTCGCGCGCCTGCTCAAGCGCGATCCCGCGACCTCCGGCCTGCCGCTCGTCATGCTGACGGCGAAGGGCGAGGAGCTCGACCGCATCGTCGGTCTCGAGCTCGGCGCCGACGACTACATCCCGAAGCCGTTCAGCCCGCGCGAGGTCGTGCTGCGGATCAAGGCGGTGCTGCGCCGCCATGCCGGCGATGAAGAGCCCGCCGCGGTCCTCGAGATCGGCCGGATCCGGCTCGACTCCGCGGCCCACCGCGCCGAAGTGAAGGGAGCCGACATCGCGCTCACCGCCACGGAGTTCCGCCTCCTGCGCCTGCTGATGGAGCGCCCGGGACGCGTCCAGACACGAGCTCGACTTCTCACCGACGTCTGGGGCTACGCCGAGGACGTCGACAGCCGCACCGTCGACACCCATGTGCGCCGCCTGCGCCACAAGCTGGGGCCGGAGTCCGACCGCATCGAAACCGTCATCGGCGTGGGCTATAGAATGCGCGCCTGATGTTTTGCCGGCAATGAGGTCCTCCAGATGAAGCTCCTCCTGCTGCGCCACGCCATCGCCGAAGATCGCGCGGCGTTCGCGGCCACGGGCAAGGAGGACCGGCTCCGACCGCTCACCGACGACGGGCGGAAGAAGATGCGCCGCACCGCCGAGGCGCTCGTCCGGCTGCTTCCCGACCTCAAACTGATCGCCACCAGTCCCTGCCTGCGGGCGCGCGAGTCGGCCGAGATCCTCGCCCGCGCCTGTCCCGAGCAGCCGGCGCTCTCCGAGCTCGCCGACCTCTCGCCCGCCGGCTCGGCGGCCACGCTGCTCAAATTCCTGCAGACCCAGAAGTCCCTGCCGCTCGTCGCCTGCGTCGGGCACGAGCCCAACCTCTCGCAGCTCGCCGGCTGGCTCCTTACCGGCGCCGAGCAGTCGTTCCTCGAGCTGCGCAAGGGCGGCGCCTGCCTGCTCGAATTCGCCGGTCGCCCCGCCCCCGGGAACGCCACCCTGCTCTGGCACCTCACGCCCTCGCAGCTGCGCTCCCTGAGGGCGCCTTGACGGATCTGCCCCGCGATCTCCTGCTCCATCCGGCGGAAGAGGCCGTTCGACGCCTGGCGCTGGTGCAGCTCGAACGCGCGGCGGCGGCGCGAACGCGCCTCGTCGAAGGGGATCGCGAGGAGGCGCTGCACGACTTCCGCGTCGCCCTGCGCCGTCTGCGGAGCCTCCTGCGCTCGCACCGCTCGGTGTTCTCGGTCGAATTCCCGAAAAAGCAGCTGCGCCGTCTCGCCGCTCTGGCGCGCTCCACCAACCCCGGACGCGACGCCGAGGTGCAGCTCGCCTGGCTCGACAGCTTCGCCGCCCTGCTCAAGCCGGCCGAGCGCGCCGGCCACCGGCAGCTCGCGCGCGAGCTCGCGGAGCTCCGCGACGAGAGCTATCGCCAGGTCGAGCGCGAGATCGTGAGCGATTTCGTCGGCATCTCCGAGCGCCTCGCCGCCCGTCTGGTCGCCTACCGGATCGCCGTCGATCTCGACCGGCCGAAACGACCTCCGAGCTTCGCAGCCGCGACCCGCGACGCTCTCGCCAGGAGCACCACGGAGCTGTTCGACAGGCTGGCAGAGATCGAGACTGCGGCCGACGACGGCGCGGGCCACGCCGCTCGCATCGCCGCAAAGCGGCTCCGCTATCTGGCCGAGCCGGTCGCGCCGTGGCTCGACGCCGCGCGCCGGCCGGTGGATCTCCTCAAAGGGCTGCAGGATCTCCTCGGCGAGCTGCGCGACGGGCAGCTGCTGGCGGCCCGCGTCGGACGCGCGCTGGCGGAGATCGAGTCCAAGCGCGCCCGGCGGCTCGTCGAGGCCACCCTCGAGGGTCCGCAACCACCCCTCCGGCCGGCGGCTCCGCAGCGACGCCGCGAGCGCGCCGGGCTCCTCGCCGTGCAGACGCCGCCCCGGGTGGAGCCCGACCCGGCGCTGTGGCAGCGGGCCGCGGAGGCCATGCTCACCCCGCCCTGGACCGCGGCGGAGGCCGGAGCCCTTCGCGGCGGTGGCAGCGAGCTCGTCCGCTTCC
>JBGARM010000153.1:0-7315 GCA_044230215.1 Thermoanaerobaculia bacterium
GGAGTTCCGCTTCGCAGCCGGCGGCCTCATCGCCCCGACGGCGCCCGAGCGCCGCGCGGCGACCGCTCTGGTCGTGCCGCCGGCGGCACGCCTCGTCCTCCACCTCGACCAGCCCCTGCCGGCGCCGCTCGCCGCGGCAGTCGCGCAGCGGGCCACAGGGCTCGCACCGGGAGTCGCCCTCGCCGCCTCTGCGGGAGCGCTCACGGGACTCCTCTCGCACGACCTCGCGCCGCTCTACCTGCGCGGCTTCACGCCGCGGAATCCGCCAGCTTGAGCGCTCCCGTTGCGGCGCTCCGCATACGGCCCGCGGCGCTCGCCGACCTCGCGGCCTTGGCCGCCCTCGAGGCCGGCGCCTTCGAGGAGCCCTGGACCGCCGAGGCCATCGCCAGCTATTGGCAGGGACCGGGAGCCCAGGGCTGGCTGGCGGAGAGCGCCGACGGGGAGCCCGTCGGCTTTGCGCTCTTTCGGGTCGTGCCGGAGGCGCAGGAAGCAGAGCTGCTGCGCATCGCAACCGAACCCGCCTGGCGGCGCCGGCAGGTGGCCTCCCGGCTCCTCGCCGTCGCCCTGACCACCCTCGACCGCCAGTCGATCGATACCTTCCTCGAAGTCCGAGCCGACAATCGACCCGCACAGGAGCTCTATCGGCGCTTGGGATTCGAATACCAGAACAAGCGGCGCAGCTACTACCCGGACGGCTGCGACGCCTGGATCTATCACCGCCCGTCCTGAGGCCAGATTCCGGTTGAGAGCGCAAAAGGCGGGTGCTATCCTCGTTTCGGATCGTTTCCAACCGGAGAAAGGAGAGCTCGTCTATGCCGAATCTCGACGCCCTCAGACAGGAGTTCCTGCGCAACAGCGAGGCCTTCCGCCTGCTCCACCAGGAGCATCATGAATGCGAGGAACGCCTGTCGCAGATCGCTCAGCGAACCCTCCCGTCGCAGGAGGACGAGGCTGAGGAGAAGCGTCTCAAGATTCACAAGCTCGCGCTCAAGGACCGCATGGAGGCGATGATGCGCGAACAGCCAGAAACCCAGGTCACCGCCTGACCTCGACCGGACTCTCCGTTCTCCAGTTCCCGGCCGGCTGCGCATGAGCTTCGCCAAGGAAGCCTGGGCCTTCGTCCTGCCGCTGGTGGCGATCGCCGCCGCGCTCTTCTGGTTCGAGCGCCGCATCGGCGCGATCGTGGTCGCCGTCCTCGCTTTCCTCGTGCTGCTGTTCTTTCGTGATCCCCGGCGGCACTTCGAAGGGCCGGAAGGTGTGGTCCTTGCGCCCGCCGACGGGCTCGTCACGGCGGTCGAGGAGGTCGTTGACGCCGAGATCGGACCGGGACCGTATCGGCGCGTCGTGACCTTCCTGTCGGTCTTCGACGTTCACGTGCAGCGCTCCCCGGTCGCCGGGGAGGTGGTCTTCTCCGCTCTCCTGCGCGGTCAGAAGCTGGCCGCTTTCCGCGCCGACGTCGGCGACAAGAACGAGCGCTACACCAACGTCTTCGCGCGCCCGAACGGCGACCGCATCGGCGTGCGCCAACTCGCCGGCCTGATCGCGCGGCGGGTGGTCTCCTATCTCCGGAAGGGCGACCGCACGCAGCGTGGCGAGCTCATGGGAGTGATCAAGTTCGGCTCGCGGGTCGATCTCTACGTCCCGGCCTCCTACGAGGTCCTGGTCAAGAAGGGCGATCGCGTCCGCGTCGGCGAGACGCCGATGGCGCGCGACCGCAGCACCCCACCAACGACGGCGGCGGCACGATGACCACGCCGGAGTCGCGCCTGGTGCGCCATCGCCGCCGGGCCGCGTTCTTCCTCCCCAGCGCCTTCACCATCGGCAACATCTTCTTCGGCTTCTTCGCCGTCATCCTGGCGCTGCGCGGCCGTTTTCTCTGGGCCGCGGGCTGCATCCTCATCGCCGCCGTGGTCGACAACCTGGACGGCCGGATCGCGCGCATGACCGGCACCGAGAGCGATTTCGGGCGCGAGTTCGACTCGCTCGCCGACGTCATCACCTTCGGCGCCACGCCGGCCCTGGTGGCCCATCTCTGGGGCCTCTCGGTGTGGAGCCGCCTCGGTTGGCTGGTGCCGCTCTACTTCGTCGTCTGCTGCGCCACGCGCCTCGCCCGGTTCAACGTCCAGACCGTCCGCGCCGACAAGCGCTTCTTCGTCGGTCTGCCCTGTCCGGCGGCGGGCGGCGGCATCGCCTGCATTCTCATCGTCGCGCCGCAGGTCGAGGGGCGGCACTGGCTGCTCGTCGGCATGGCGGTGGCGCTGCTCGCCCTCGGAACCCTGATGGTGTCGACCTTCCGCTACTGGAGCTTCAAGTCGCTCGACTTCCGCCAGCCGCACAGCTATCGCATGGCGCTCCCCCTGGCGGCGATGCTCCTGCTGCTCGCCTTCTACCCAGAGGCTTTCCTGCCGGTCATGGCGATCGCCTACGCGCTCTCCGGTCCGCTGCTCTGGCTGGCCACCCGGGCCGGTATCGGCCGAGCCGCGCCGCCTTCCCTGCCGCCCGCCCCGACCGCCGTATGAGCCGGATCGCGCTGGTCCACTCGCTCTCGCTGCTCGGCAAAGAGGTCGCCGATCGTCTGGCGCGACGGCCCGACCTGTGCAGCGACCTGCGCCTGTTCGCCGCCGACGAGGCGATGGTCGGCACGCTGACCGAAGGACTCGACGGCGCGGCTTTCGTCGGCCGGGTCGAGGAGGACTGCTTCGACGGCGTCGACCTCACCATCCTCTGCGGCGAGATCGAGCTCGACCGACGCGCCCTCGCGCTCCTGCCGTCCGGCGGCAGGGCCATCGTCGCCTCGCACGGCGCCGCCACGACGGACGGCTTTCCCGCCGTCGCCGGAGTCGAGGAGTTCTCGTGGCTCGGACACGACCGGCTGCTCGCGCCGTCGCCGGCCGCAGTCGGGCTGACACGGCTGCTCGAGCCGCTGCGGGCCTTTGGCCTCCGCCGCGCGGTGGCGACGGCCGTCCTGCCGGCGTCGGAGCTCGGCGCGGCCGGCATCGATGCCCTGTTCGAAGAGAGCCGCGCCCTGCTCGCCCTCGCCAAGCCGGCGAAGCCGACGCACTTCCCTGCCCAGATCGCCTTCAACCTCCTGCCCGGAGTCTTTCCGGGCGACGAGATCGCCCGCCAGGCGGAGCTCGCGCTCGCCCTGCCGGAAGCGACGATCGCCGTGCAGACGGCCCAGGCGGGGATCTTCCACGCCGTCACGCTCAGCCTGCATGTCGAGCTCGAGAAGGCGATCGAAGCGGCAGCGCTGCGCAAGCTCCTGGGTCGCAGCGGAGCCGGAACGCTGGCCAAGCGGCCGGCAGCGCTCGGGCCGGTGCAGGCGGCCGGCGAGGAGGAGCTGCTGGTCGGCGAGGTGCAAGCTGCCGGCAAGCGCGGCTTCTGGATCTGGGCGACGATCGACAACCTCACCGTCGGCGGTGCCGGCAACGTCCTGCGGCTCGCCGAGATCGTCCTCCGGCCCGGCAACGCCTCCTGATCCCCCTCCCGGCCCTGCGCGAGCCGGAAATGAACGCTGCCTGGCGGTTGTTATAGTCGCAGCGTTCCGGCAGCCCTCCAGCCACCGCGTCCGGAAGGCTTCCCACCGCGTATCTCCCTCTGAAAGGAGCTCTTCGGTCGCATGACGAACGCAGCGCCGTCCCCAGACAGTCACTTTCGCGTCGCCATCCTCGGCTCCGGCCCGGCTGGCCTCACTGCGGCGCTCTACGCCGCTCGCGCCGGCCTCGAGCCGGTGGTCTTCGAAGGCAACCAGCCCGGCGGCCAGCTCACCATCACCACCGAGGTCGAGAACTATCCCGGTTTCGTGCACGGCATCCAGGGTCCCGAGCTGATCGAGCAGATGCGCGAGCAGGCACGCCGCTTCGGCGCCCAGGTCAGGTTCGAGGTCGTCGACGAGGTCGACCTCTCGCAGCGACCGTTCCGCTTCCGCAGCGACGACAAGAGCTACTCCGCCGAAGCCCTGATCCTCTCGACCGGCGCCACGGCCAAGCTGCTCGGCCTGCCTTCGGAGCGCGAGCTCATGGGCTACGGCGTCTCGGCCTGCGCCACCTGCGACGGCTTCTTCTTCAAGGGCAAGGAAGTCGCCGTGGTCGGCGGCGGCGACACGGCGCTCGAGGAAGCGATCTACCTCACCCGCTTCGCCTCCAAGGTCACCGTGATCCACCGCCGCCGCGAGCTGCGCGCCTCGAAGATCATGCAGGACCGCGCGATCGCGAACCCGAAGATCGCCTGGATCTGGGACTCCGAGGTAGTGGAGATTCTCGGCACGCGCGACGAGGGGGTGAGGAGCCTCCGTCTGCGCCAGCGCGAGACCGGCGAGGAATCGCTCTTCGCCACCCAGGGCCTGTTCGTCGCCATCGGGCACCAGCCCAACACGCGGGTCTTCGGCGACCAGTTGCCGACCAACGCCGCCGGCTACCTGCTGGTCGAGGAGCCGACGACGCGCACCGCCGTCGCCGGAGTCTTCGCCTGTGGCGACGTCACCGATCCACTCTACCGCCAGGCGGTCACCGCCGCCGGCAGCGGCTGCAAAGCGGCGATCGACACCGAGCGCTGGCTGGAGGCACAGCACGGATGACCCATCCAGCGAAGACCCTCGGCGAGCTCAAGCGCACCACCTACCGTTCGCAAACCGTGCGCGCGGAGATCCGCGGCAACCTGCGGCGCAAACTGGCGGCCAGGCAGGAGCTCTTTCCCGGCATCGTCGGTTACGAACGCACGGTGATTCCGGCGATCGCCAACGCCCTGCTCGCCGGGCACGACTTCATTCTCCTCGGCCTGCGCGGCCAGGCGAAGTCGCGCCTGTTGCGCCAGCTCACGACGCTGCTCGACCCGGCGATCCCGGTCCTCGCCGGCAGCGAGGTGAACGACGATCCGCTGGCGCCGATCTCGACCTGGGGCGCGCGCCGCATCGCCGAGGCGGGCGACGATGCTCCCATCGAATGGCTCGGGCGGGAGGCGCGGTACGCCGAGAAGACCGCGACGCCGGACGTCTCGATCGCCGATCTCTTAGGCGACATCGATCCGATCAAGGCGGCCACCCGCCGGCTGACCTACGCCGATCCGGAAGTCATCCACTTCGGCATCATTCCGCGCACCAACCGCGGCATTTTCGCCATCAACGAGCTGCCCGATCTCGCGCCCCGCATCCAGGTCGGGCTGCTCAACCTGCTCGAGGAGCGCGACCTGCAGATTCGCGGCTTCCCCGTCCGCCTCGAGCTCGACATGCTGTTCGCCTTCTCCGCCAATCCCGAGGACTACACCAACCGCGGCTCGATCATCACGCCGCTGCGCGACCGCATCGCCTCGCAGATCCTCACCCACTATCCGCCGAGCGCGGCGCTCGCCGCGCAGATCACCGCCCAGGAGGCGTGGACGGAACGCGACGACGCGCCAATCGTCCTCACCGACGAGGCGCGCATGCTGGTCGAGGAGATCTCCATCGCCGCGCGCGAGAGCGAGCTCGTCGACCAGACGTCGGGCGTCTCGGCCCGGGTGGCGATCTCGGCGGTCGAGTTGCTGGCGTCGAATCTCGAGCGCCGCGCCCTCACCACCGGCGACCGGCCGGTCTACCCGCGTCTGTGCGATCTTCCGCCTCTCCTGCCGGCGCTCACCGGCAAGCTCGAGATGGTTTACGAAGGCGAGCAGCAGGGCCCCGAGGTGGTGGCGCGGAAGCTCATCGGGACGGCGGTCAAGAAGCTCTTCGAAAGCCGCTTCCCCGAGCTCGAGCGCGACACTCCCGGAGCGGCGAGCGCCGCCCTCGGGGCGGACGAGCCCGGCCCCTACGCCCCGATCTTTGCCTGGTTCGCCGCCGGCAACGCCGTGACGCTCTCGGACGAGATGCCGTTCGCCGACTACGAAGCCGAGCTGGCGCGGGTTCCCGGACTGCAAGCGCTGGTGGAACAGGCGGCGCCGCAGGGCGGCTGCCGCGAGCAGCGCGCCTTCTGGGGCGAGCTGGTGCTCGACGGCCTGCATCAGAGCGTCAAGCTCGCCCGCCATGACCTCGACAGCACGGTGAGCTACAAGGAGCTCCTGAAGTTTCAGCTGGTCAAGCCGCCGCGTCGCGGACCCCGGCGCGGCACGGGCGAGATCAACTAGGCCGGCATCGGCGGACCAGCCATGCGCCACCGCTACTTCCATCTCGACCCCGACCTGCTGCGCCAGATGCTGGCGGGGATCGACCTCACGCGGCTCTTCAACCAGCTGCTGCTCGCCTCCGCGGGCGACGCCGAAGAGGCGATGGAGTGGATGCGCTACCTGCAGGAGCAGGGCTACATCGACGAGTCCGTCGATCTCGAGGCGTTCTTCGCCGAGCTCGAGCGGCAGCGCATGCTCGAGCGCGAGTCCGACGGCGGACTCGTCCTTTCCGGCGCCGGCGAGCGCCAGATCCGCAAGAGCGCCTTCGAGCAGATCTTCTCCGGCCTTGCCAAGGGGGCGCCGGGCTACCACGCGATCCGCGCCAGCGGCGAAGGCGTCGAGACCCTGCCCGAGTCGAAGCCCTACGCCTTCGGCGACGACCTGGCGCGGATCGACTCGGTGCGCTCCCTAGGCAACGCCCTGAAGCGCACGCAGGGCGAGCTCGAGCTGGCGGAAGAGGACCTCGAGGTCTTCGAGACCGAGCACCAGACCGCCTGCGCCACTGTTGTGGCGATCGACATCAGCCACTCGATGATCCTCTACGGCGAGGACCGCATCACCCCGGCGAAGACCGTGGCGCTGGCGCTGACCGAGCTGATCACCACGAAGTACCCGAAGGATCACCTCTCCGTCATCACCTTCGGCGACCGCGCCGAGCGCATCGCCATCCGCGACCTGCCCTACCTCGAGGCCGGACCGTTCCACACCAACACCCGCGAAGCGCTGCAGCTGGCGCGCGGGCTGCTGGCGCGGCAGAAGCAGCCCAACAAGCAGATCATCCTGATTACCGACGGCAAGCCCTCGGCGATCACGGTGGACGGCGAGATCTACAAGAACCCGTTCGGGCTCGACCTCAGGATCGTCAACCTGACGCTCGAAGAGGCCGACCAGTGCCGGCGACAGAAGATCGTCATCACGACCTTCATGATCGCCACCGACAGCTTTCTCCAGCAGTTCGTCGACCAGCTCACCAAGATCAACCGCGGCCGCGCCTACTTCGCCTCCCCCGACAACCTCGGCGAGTTCCTCCTCGCCGACTACATCCGCAATCGCCGAAGCCGCGTCCGCTGACGCGGCGGTGAGCTACTCGCGTCCGCTGACGCGGCGGTGAGCTACTCGCGTCCGCTGACGCGGCGAGGAGCTACTCGCGTCCGCTGACGCCGGCCGTTTAGGGAATGTC
>JBGARM010000154.1:0-7122 GCA_044230215.1 Thermoanaerobaculia bacterium
CGGATTGCCGCTCAGCATCCGATTCGCCGGATCAAAGTTCTGGCGGATCGGGCGCTTGCTCGGATGGGCCCTGTTTTCGACGCGATGTACGCCGAGCGCTCGCTGGGCTGGCCTCCGGCGCCGTGAACGACGGTATCGATTTCTTCCACGCCCCCTGGTCGACGACGTTGAAAGTCGTGACGGCGTTCGCGGTGGCGATCCTGGCGGGCGTGGCCATCCTCTTCGCGACCCCTTTCCCGCGCGACCTGCTCGGAGGGGTGGCCGTCACGCTGACGACGCTTCTCGTGTCGGCGACCCTCCTGGGCTCGGCCCTCTTCGTCGTGCGGGGCTACGAGGTCGGACACGGCATCCTGCGGATCCGGCGGCTGCTTTGGTCCACCGAGATCCCGCTTTCGCAACTGCAAGCGGCCTGGGCGGACCCGACTGCGATGTCCAACTCCCTGCGCCTCTTCGGCAACGGCGGGCTCTTCGTCTTCGCCGGTCTGTTCTGGAATCGAAAGCTCGGCAGGTTCCGGGCCTTCGCGACCTTTCCCCGCAACGCGGTCGTGCTCCAGTTCGAACGCCGCACCGTCGTCGTGACCCCCGACGACCCCACCCGCTTTCTGGCGGCCCTCGCCCGCGCCTGCCCGCAGGCGACCGTTCGTCGCAGCGCGCCGTAGCGCGTCGTTTCCGCGGTCGGGACCCATTCCCGGGAGCTCCTCCTCGCGGCCTCCGCGCGGAGCCGATTGTCGCCTCTCCGCCCGATCTTGCGTTCTTCCGGGCAGGAGCTACCCTGGGAGACCCGATGCCTGCACGCCCCTGCTCACGACCGCGACCGCCGCGCACTCTCGCGCGGGCGCTCGCGATCCTGCTGCTCGCCTTCTTCGCCCTGGCGGTCCCGGAGCTCGCCGCGGACGACGGCGACCTCGACGCCACCTTCGCCGTCGCCGGACAAACCGATCTCGGGCAGGGGATCGTCGGTAGCGTCCTCGCTCTGCGTGACGGCGCGTTCCGTATCGGCTACTGGAGCGCCGACGCGGGGGTGATCGCGCTGACGGCGCAGGGGGATCTCGATACCTCCTTCGGCGCGGCCGGGCGCCGGACGATTCCCTACAACCAGGGCGGGGTCGACCGCCTGGTGGCGGTGCTCGAACGCCTCGACGGCCGCCTGGTCGTCGTGCTGCGCGGCGACGACGACTTCGAGCACACGCCGGTGCTGGCGCGGCTCACCGTCGATGGGGACCTCGACACCACCTTCAGCGGCGACGGCCTGCAGGAGCTCTTCTTCAACTCCAGCTGGAGCGTGCTCGTCCTGGCCGCGGCGATCCAGAACGACGGCAAGATCGTCCTCGCCGGCCGCTGCTTCCAGTGCCTTGCGGCCGGAGAGACCGACTCCTTCGTCGCCCGCTACCTGAGCACCGGCGCCTCGGACACGACCTTCGGAAATATCGGCCACGTCGTCTTCGACGCCGTCGAGGGGGGGACCGACTACGACTACGCGACCTCGGTCCTGGTCGACCCGGACGGGCGGATCGTCGTCGGCGGCGAATCCCAGAGCGCCGGGTTGGCCCGCCCCTACGTTGCCCGCAGGCTGGCCAACGGCGATCCCGACCCCGCCTTTGCCGGCGCGGACGGCATTCGCACCCTCACCGGCGCCCCGGAGCAGCGGGTGACGGCGCTCGCCTACGACGTGAACGCCCGCCGGATCGTGGTGGGTACCAGCGCCGGGACCAGCCTCTCGCCCGACTTCGCCGGCCTCGCCCGGCTCACCGACTCGGGCGTCCCGGACATCCTCTTTTCCGGCGACGGTATCGTGCCTCTCCTGCCCTCCGGCGACACGCACGTGAGCCAGGTGCTGGTGCAGTCGGATCGCCGGATCGTCGCGGTGGGAACGAACGATCCGCCGGGGACTCAGGTCGGGAGCTTCTTTCTCGCCCGCGTGACCTCTTCCGGAGCGCTCGACAGTACGTTCTCGGACGACGGCTTCCAGTTCCTCGAGTTCGATCTCGACCCCGACGGGCGCGACGAGGCGAGGGCGGCGGTGCTCGTCGGCGGGCGCGTTGTGGCGGCCGGAACCGCTGTGGACGGCGGCATCTCCCAGGTCGCCGCGCTGCGGACCGCGAGCGCGCTGATCCTCGCCGACGGATTCGAACGCGGAGGCTCCGCCAGCTGGGCGAGCCTCTGAGGGAGACCGAGCCTTCCCGCTGCCGGCACGCGAGCTGCCCGGCGAACGCGGAGGAAGGCGCGCTGTCCCTACCCGAACGGAGCGTGTTCTTTTCGCGGCGGCTCCCTACACTCAGAAGCGAGACTCGCTGAAGAGTGAACGTTCTCTCCGAGTCGCTCATCACTGCCGAATGCAGGGGAGGGCTGACCGATGATTGGCTACCGCAAGGTACTCATCGCCCGGGGAGCAACTCTGGCGATGGCAGTCGTGCTCACTCTGTCGAGCGCCTGCGGCAAGTCCACGCCGCTGCTCGATCGCGCCAAGCTGAAGGAGCTCGCGACCGATTACGCGATTGCCTGGAGCAGCCAGAATCCGGCGCGGGTCGCGGCCTGCTTCGCGCCGACCGGATCGCTGGCGACCAACGACGGGGAGCCGGCCGTCGGGCGGGAGGCGATCGCCGCGGTGGCGAAGCAGATCATGTCCGACTTCCCCGACCTCGCGGTGAAGATGGACGAGCTCAGCTTCTTCAAGGGCGACATCGACTTTCACTGGACCCTCACCGGCAAGAACACCGGCCCGGGGGGAACTGGCAAGGCGGTCAAGATCAGCGGCTACGAGGAGTGGACGATTGGCCCCGACGGCCTGATCGCCGCCTCCAAGCGCTACTACGACGAGGACGAGTACCAGCATCAGCTCGCAGTCGGCGTGCCCCGCGGCAGGTAGATAGTCCGGTCGGACGCAGGACGTGGTCTGCCGGCTGACCGTGGCAGAATGGCCCGGCTCGCCGTCCCGCAACCGACCCCCGAAGGTGGCCATGGTCAACGTTTTTCCATCGTTCCTGCCCGGCGTCATCGCCGCCCGCCAGCGCGCCACCGTGCGCAAGTTCCAGGCTGCCGGCGCGGACGACGTCGCGCGCGCCCGCGGTCTCGCCGAGCTCGGCGTTCGCCAGGATCGTCTCTTCGGCCGGCTGGAGAAGGCCGGCGTCGTGGTGAAGACGGGCGACGGGCGCTACTACCTCAGCAGCGAAGGCCTGGCACGCTGGCAGCGCAACGCCCGAATCGGCGTCATCGTCGCCCTCCTGGTCGTCGCCCTCGGCGCGCTCGTCGCCTTCGGTCTCTTCGGCCGCTGAGGACTTTGCTCTCGGCATCGAACGGGCGCAACCAAGTGCCTAGTTCGGCGGGAAGGTCGCCGACCAGCGGTCGGTGTTCTCCTGCTCGAAGCCGTCGGCGAAGAGCGGCAGCGGGTAGGCGAGGAGCGACTGGTGCGTGGCGCTGCCGGTGCGCGGCCAGGCTAGCTCGCCGCCGACCAGCAGGCGGCCGTTGTCGCGGGTGAGTGCCCAGGTGCCGGCGGCGCCGGCGGTGTCGGGGTTCCAGGGGAGGAGCGTCCCGTCGGCGACGGTCAGCGCGAAGAGATCGCGCTGTTGCGTGCCGACGAACAGCGGGTCCGTGCCGCACTGGGCCGGATTCGGCTCGAGCGGCGTCGTCGAGTCGAGCCAGGCGCGCACGCAGTCGAAATGGCCGCCGACGAAGAGCACTCCTAAATCCGGGTCGAGGGCGCAGGCCTGCACGCCGCCGTCGGTCGCGATCCAGAAGCCTGTGTCCACCGCCCCCGTCGTGGGGGCGAAGCGGTTCACGTTGCGCTGGTTCTGCTGGTCGCCGAGCCCTTCCGTCACCCACCAGTCGCCGCACAGATAGATCCAGTCACGGTCGACCTGGATGTCGTAGACCTGCACATCCGGATCGTTCGGATTGGTGTCGGCGAGCGTCGGCGCGAAGGAGGTCGCCGACGCGCCCGTCGCGCTGTCGACCGCAGCGGCGCTGGATCGTCGCGCAGTGTCGACGGTGTCGAAAACGCCGCCGAAGTAGATCGTCTGGGCGTCGGTCGACAGCGAAACCGCGTAGACGGTGGCGAAGGCGCCGCCGTCCGACTCGATGAGCGGATCGAAGCTCGGGTCGAGCAGGCCCGTCGTCGGCGAGACGGCCGCAAGATAGGCGTGGCAAGGGGTCGTAGTGCAACCGCCGACGGCGGTGAAGTTGCCGGCGATGTAGACCCGCGCGCCGTCGGGCGCGACAACGAGACGCTGCACGCGGTTGTTGGGTTCCGGGAGCCAGTTCGGATCCAGCGCGGCGTTCGCGCGCGAGACTCTTGCGGCGTCCCGCCGAGTCACGCCGCCGATCGCCCGGAACTTGCCTCCAAGGTAGATCGACAGGCGGTCGGCGGAGAGCGCCAGCGTCTGCCCGCGAGGCTCGTTGGCGCAAGAAGGAAACGGCCCTGGGTCGCAGGTCGCCTGCGGATCCCAGGCGAGCACCGCGCCGGTCTTGGCGTCGCAGGCCGCGAACCAGCGGCGCGCCACCTCGAGCGGCCCGCCGATCACCTCGCCCGGCGGACGCACGTGCTGAAATCGCCCGGCGAGATAGGCGACGCCGTCCACCAGCAGAATGTCCTCGATCTGCCCATCGGCGAGACAGGCCGCCTGCGGCGCGTTGCCCGGCATCTGCGCGGCCGAGGCGCCGGCGGACAGGGCGGCGAGCCCGAGAAAGGCGCCGAGCGGCGCGGCGACGAGGAGAACGGCGAGCGGCGAGCGCGGCATGGCGAGAGTCTAACCGCCCGGAACGGAGAACGCCGCCGATCCCGCCGATCTCCTTATACTTCGCAGGCCATGCAGATGACACCCTTTCCGTTCGGCATCACCGACTGGTCCGCGGTCGAGGCGATCGAGCATCCGGGCGAGAGCGGCACGGCGACCTGGCGGACGCGGACCTTCGCCGGCATTCGCGTTCGACGGGTGGACTACTCGCCGGGGTCCCGAGCCGACCACTGGTGCGCGAAGGGGCACATCCTCTTCTGCCTGGCGGGGGAGCTCCACACTGAGCTCCAGGACGGGCGGAGCTTCACCCTCCTGCCGGGAATGAGCTACCAGGTCGGTGACGACGCCGAGTCGCACCGCTCGTCCACCGCCCTCGGCGCGCAACTCTTCATCGTCGACTGAGCGCCCTGCCCCAGCCGGCAGGAGTCGGCTAGAACGGCTTCTGCTGCACCGTCTCGTGCGCCTTCGGAACGAGCATCAGGGCGGCGGAGCCGAAGTACTTGTGGAACTCCGGCACCATCTCGCCGTTCGCAACCACCGGATCGGTCGCCACCAGCTTCTTCGCCTCGTCGATCTCTTCGACCGCGAAGATGAACAGGCCGCGCCAGCCGTCGACACCGTCGAACGGCCCGGCGAGCGCCAGCTTCCCTTCGTCGGCGAGCCGCTTCATGTTGGCGAAGTGGCCCTGGAACATGGCGTCGCGCTCTTTTCCGTCCGGCATCCGGTTCGGGCCGGTCTTGAGGACGACCAGCACGTAGTGCCTCATGCCGTGCTCGTCCGCCCCGACCTGGGCGGCGAGGGCGGCGTCGAACTTCGAGGCCGGCGCCTCCGTGGGCGCCGGAGCCGGGGTCTGTCCCCAGGCGAGAGTCGGGAGAAGGCAAGTCAGGGCGACCCCTGCGACGGTTGCGTACTTCATTCGCATGCACGACCTCCTGGCACTGTCTACGTACAACCGCCGAATCCGTTCACTCCCCGCGGGATCCGGGCGCGGAACGCAGAGGTGAGGAGCGACCCGGCCGGCGAGGAGTTGCAACTGTACAAGACGCGCGCGCGGCGATCGCCTAGATTGCCCGGATGAAATCCGTCGCCCTCTACTCTCCCGCGCCCGCCAGGGGTTGGCTACCCTGGGGGGCGCTCGCCCCCTTCCTCGCCATCCTCCTCGTCGCCCTGCCGGCGATCGCCGCCTGGAAGATCGAACATGCCTTCGGACTGGTGAACGAAAAGGGCGATCCGCAGGGCTTCTCCGGACTCTGCGCCCTGCTGTTCTTCGATTTCGGCCTGACCGGCGCCGTCCTGCTTGCCTGGATCCGGCTCGTCGAGCGCCGCCCGCTGGCCACGATCGGTCTCTTGGGAGAGCGGCCAGGGCGGACCTTTCGCGCCGGCCTGGGCATCGGGTTCGCGACTTCGACGCTGGTCGTGGCCGCCATCGGGCTCGCCGGCGGCTACGCAGAGGGGGGGCTCCTCCCGGCCTGGACCGGGCCGTCGGCGCTGCTGCAGATGGCGGTTCTCCTCGCCGGCTTCGCCGTGCAATCGAGCGTCGAGGAGCTCCTCTTTCGCGGCTGGCTGATGTCGGCCATCGCCCGCAAGCTCAACCTCGCCTGGGCGGTCGTCCTGACCTCGATCGTCTTCATGCTGCTGCACTACAGCCCGCATCAGGCGTGGGACATCCTGCTGGGGACCGTCCTCTTCTCGCTCTTCGCCTGCGCCTGGGCGCTGCGCAGCGGCAACCTCTGGGGCGTCATGGGCTGGCATGCGGGATGGAACTGGCTCATCGCCGTCGGCTTCGAGCTGCCGATCACAGGCCTCGACGCCCATCTGCCGGCGCTGCTGGTGCGGCTCGCGCCGCGCGGTCCCGACGTTCTCAGCGGCGGCGCCCAGGGACCCGAAGGGAGCGCGATTTGCAGCCTCTTCTTCGCCGTCGCGAGCACGCTGCTCTTCTGGCTCCGTGCCCGGGAAGGACGCAGCGTCACGAAGACCGCAGCGCCTCCGGCGCCGCCGTCGGCCGAAACCCCCGCCTAGGACCTGCGTAGTTCCTGCATGATCGAGGCTCTCGCCGGAGGCAGCGGGCAGGTGCCGCAGTTGCCCTTCGGGCGCTTCTTCGGCCGGACGACAGTCGAGCGCGAGGTCGGCGGTTTCCGCCTGGCGCAGTTCACCCCGACGCTGGCGAATCGCGAGGTCGCGGCGCACCGTCACGACGAGGCCCACTTCGTCTTCGTCCTGCGCGGGCGCTACGAGACCAGCGCCGCATTGCCGGCGGACGGCTCGCCGCCGCGAATCGTCTACAGCCCGCCAGGAACCTCGCATCGCGACTGCTTCGTTACCGGCGCCGACCTGTCGCGCGCCGACGTCGAGCGGGCGCCGCACCCACCAGACGAAGCGCTTGGCGAGCGCC
>JBGARM010000155.1:0-4046 GCA_044230215.1 Thermoanaerobaculia bacterium
CGAGCGCGACGACGACGTCCGACTCGGCCTCGCTGGCGACCAGGGCGAGCTCGCGCCATCCGAGGCCGATGATGTCGCGCACCGCGCGGCCGGCCTGGGGGCCGCCGAGCAGGCGGTCCGCCCCGGCGGAAGCTGCGCTCACCCGGCCGTCGCGCGCGATGACCAGGGCAGGGGAGGAGCAGGGCGCGAGAGCGCGACCGACGAGCGCCAGCGACGTCTCTGCGGCAGCGGAGGCAGGGGGCACGGCTGGATTGTAGCGCAGCGAACGGATTCGAGTCATCTGTAGCGTTACGCTACAGTCAGGATCGACCCCACCCTGGCGGGAGCCCGATTTCCGGCCCCCGCCGGGATGGCACGGACCGTGCTCTTCCTTCGCTAGAACTATGACGACTCGGGGCTCCCCAAGGAGCCCCCCGCGGACGGGATCAGGCCGACGATGGACCGCCGCGCGACAGCTCTCGGCCCGAAAGGAGCATCGATGCGAACACGGATGCGAACCGCGACGTGGGGGCTCCTCCTCGTCACCAGCCTGGGTATCGTCGCCGCGCCGGCGGACGCCCAACTGCAGTGGTCGTCGAAGGACGAGAAGATGAGCTTCAAGATGGGCCTGCTCGCCCAGATGCAGGGCGAGATGGCCGACGTCGCCGGCAGCAACGACACGGCGACGAACCTCTTCTTTCGCCGGGCGCGGCTGCTGATGGGCTTCACTCTCGGCGAGAAGCTGTCGGTCTTCCTCGAGACCGACAGCCCGAACCTGGGCAAGTCGAACAACGCCGGCGTCAAGGACTCGGGAGACGTCTTCATTCAGGACTTCGCCGTGACCTACAAGTTCTCGCCCCAGTTCATGCTCGATGGCGGCATGCTCCTGGTCGAGACGAGCTACAACCACACCCAGTCGGCGGCGACTCTCCTGGCCACCGACTACGGTCCGTACACCTTCGTCGAGTCCGGCCCGCTGGCCGAGCGCGTCGGCCGCGACTATGGCCTCCGCGCCCGCGGCTACCTCGCCGACAGCCACCTCGAGTACCGCGCCGGCGTCTATCAGGGCGTGCGCGGCACCAACGCGGCGAACGATCTGCGCTTCACCGGCCGGCTGATGTACTCGTTCTTCACCCCGCAGGTCGGCCTGTTCTACCGCGGAACGTCGCTCGGCAAGACCAGGACGCTCGCGATCGGCGCGAGCTACGACGTGCAGGAGAAGTACGACTCGGTGGGCGCCGACCTGTTCTGGGACCAGCCGATCGGCGACGGCAACGCCTTCGTCTTCCAGGCCGACTACGTCCATCCCGACGGCGGCAGCTTCGCCCCGACGCTGCCGAACCAGACCAACATGCTGTTCGAGACCGGCTTCTTCTTCTCGTCGATCAAGCTCCAGCCGTTCCTGCAGTACGCCACCCAGAACTTCGACGCTGTTTCGCGCGTCGACGAAGATCGCCTCACCGGCGGCCTGACCTACTACATCAACGGCCACAACAACAATCTGAAACTCTCCTACACCGAGATCAAGCCGGACGTCGGCAAGTCGCGCACCCAGATCAACCTGCAGTGGCAGGTCTTCCAGTTCTAAGGAGACCGGAATGTCCGAGCTCACCGAGCAACAGAAGAAGGACTACTGGAGTTACAACCTGCGGTTGACGATGATCCTGCTGGCGATCTGGTTCGTGGTGGCCTACCTCCTCTCGGGCCTCTGGGCGGCCGAGCTCAACAAGGTGACCTTCCTCGGCTTCCCGTTCGGCTACTACATGGCGGCGCAGGGCTCGCTCGCGATCTTCGTCATCGAGATCGCGATTTATGCGCGGCTCATGAACAAAAAAGACCTCGAGTACGGCATCTACGAGGAGGAGCGAAAGTGAATCTACGCAAGATTTTCACGCTCTATACGGTCGGCTTCCTCGGTGTCACCATACTCCTCGGTCTCGCCGAGCACTTCTTCGACCTGCCGAACCGCTGGATCGGCTGGATCTTCATGGGCCTGTCGCTCGGCATCTATATCGTCATCGGCGTCCTGACGCGGACCTCGGACGCCGACCAGTACTACGTCGCCGGGCGCGGCGTCCCGGCGATCTACAACGGCATGGCGACCGGCTCGGACTGGATGTCGGCGGCGTCGTTCATCTCGATGGCCGGCACCCTGTCGGTGCAAGGCTTCTCGGGCCTCGCCTATGTCATGGGCTGGACCGGTGGTTACCTGCTGCTCGCAGTCTTCCTCGGGCCCTACCTGCGGCAGTTCGGCGCCTACACGATTCCGGACTTCCTCGGCGCCCGCTACGGCGGCAACGCGGCGCGGCTGGTGGGAGTCTTCGCGGCGATCCTCTGCTCGTTCACCTATCTCATCGCCCAGGTGACCGGCGTCGGGCTGATCGTCTCGCGCTTCATCGGTCTCGACTTCAACGTCGGCGTCTTCGTCGGCCTGATCGGCGTTCTCTTCTGTTCGGTGCTCGGCGGTATGCGCTCGGTCACCTGGACGCAGGTCGCGCAGTACATCATTCTCATCACCAGCTACCTCGTGCCGGTGGTCGTGCTCTCCTGGCAGCTGTTCTCGAATCCGATTCCGCAGCTCGCCTACGGCAAGGTGCTGCAGTTGAACAACCAGTCGGCGCTCGCCATCACGCGCGATCCGCAGGAGAAGGCGACGCGTGAGATCTGGAAGGCAGAGGCCGCTGCGGCTGAAGCCAAGATCAAGGATCCGGCGACTACGCCGGAAGAGGTCGTCAAGCTGACGGCGGCGCAGAAGACGGCCGCGACGCAGGCCAAGGCGCCGGCGGCCTCGGACGACGCGACGATCGGCAACTACCTCACTGTGCCGAAGGGCAAGGGGATGGCGAACTTCCTCGCCCTCACTTTCTGCCTCATGGTGGGAACGGCGGGCCTGCCGCACATCCTGGCCCGGTACTACACGACGCCCTCGGTGCGCGAGGCGCGCACCTCGGTCGGCTGGTCGCTGTTCTTCATCTTCTTGCTGTACTTCACCGCTCCGGCCTACGCGGCGTTCGCGCGCTTCTCGGTGTTCACCAAGCTGGTGGGCCAGAGGATCTCGGACCTGCCGTCCTGGGTCACGCTGTGGAAGCCGGCCGGCCTGTTCGACGTCGTCGACAAGGCCGGCGACGGAATCATCCAGTTCGCCGACTTCGTGATCAAGAGCTCCGACTTCGTGGTGCTCGCGACGCCGGAGATCGCGGGGCTGCCGTTCGTCGTCACCGGCCTGGTCATGGCCGGCGGCCTCGCGGCGGCGCTCTCGACCGCCGACGGCCTCCTGCTGACGATCGCCAACGGCATCTCGCACGACCTGTACTACAAGGTCATCAATCCGAAGGCGACACTCCTCCGGCGCCTGACGATCACCAAGATCTTCCTGATCGTCACCGCTCTCATCTCCGCCTACGTGGCGACTTTCCGCCTCGCCATCATCGTGGAGCTCGTCGCCTGGGCCTTCTCCCTCGCCGGCTCGTCGTTCTTCCCGGCGCTGGTCATGGGAATCTGGTGGAAGCGAACCAACAAGGCGGGGGCGCTCGCCGGCATGCTCTCGGGCCTCCTCGTCACTCTCTTCTACATGATCGACAGCCGCTTCTACGGCATGTCGTGGTTCGGCATCGCCACGGTGGCATCGGGCGTTTTCGGCCTGCCGGTCGGCTTCCTCGTCACCTGGGTCGTCTCCCTGCTCACCCCGGCTCCCGACCGGGCGACGCAGGATCTCGTCGTCTCCGTCCGCTATCCGAAGTCCGGCTCGGCCGCCGTGGCGATCAACGCCGGGCACTGAGGCCAGTCCCTCCCGCCGCCGGGGCCGCCACCCTTCGTGGGGAGCCCGGGCGGCGCTTCCTCTAGACTCCTCGCCAACCATGCATCCCGACCTCGTCAAAGTCCTCCTTCTCGGGCGCCTCATCGCCTTCATGCTGATGGTGTACGTCGGCTTCGGCCTGGTGGTGGAGTGGCGGAGCCGGCGCGAGGGGAGCAAGCTCAAGGCGTTCAGCCGCTTGCTGTGCCGGCCGCTGGTCGTGGCGGGGGGGGGGGGCGGTGGCGCAAGGATGACCGTACGGACCAAACAAGGG
>JBGARM010000155.1:4056-7116 GCA_044230215.1 Thermoanaerobaculia bacterium
CGTACGTCACCATCCTGCGGCGCACTGCGGTCGCGGTCCTCGCCGTCTGGGTCGTCTTCATCGTCGCGAGCGAGGTCGTGCTCTCGCGGGGCTGATGCGGCCGCCCTTGCGCTCGCCCGCCGGTCGCGCCGCCGACGCGCCGCCCTGCTCATGATCGAGCCAGGCCACACACCGGTCTCTCCGCGGGCCTTTCTCTCCCGCCACGCTCCGTTCGACACCTTCGACGCGCCGGCGCTCGACCGCGTCGAGCGCGTGCTCGAGATGCGCTTCGCAGCCCGCGGCGAGACCATCTTCGCGCGCGACAGCGCTCCCGTCGACGCGCTTTGGATCGTGCGCAAAGGGCGCGTCCGGCTCGAGCGCGACGGCGAGCTGCTCGAGGTCGTGGAACCGGGCGAGTGCTTCGGCTTCCCTTCGCTGATTGCCGGCCGGCCGCCGGAGCGCGACGCCGTCGCCGCCGAGGACTGCCTGCTGCTGCGCGTGCCCAAGGCGGAGTTCCAGCGCGTGCTCGACGAACCGGGCGCGGCGCGCTTCTTCCTCGAGGGCCTGGCCGCCCGGTTGCGGCTGCAGTCCGCGAGTAGCGAGAGCGGATCACGCTCGACTCTCGCGAAGGCCCGGGACCTCGGCCGCCGGCCACTCGCCACCATCCCGCCCGGGGCCACGGTCGAGGAGGCGGCGCGGCGGATGCGCGATCTCGGCGTCGGTTCGCTGCTGGTGACGCGCGAGGCGCTTCCTCTGACGGCCGAGGTGAGCGAGCTGCCCCTCGCGGCGGTGCTCGGCATCGTCACCGATCGCGACCTCCGCGACCGCGTCATGGCCGCGGGCCTGTCGACAGCGACTGCGGTGGGGGAGATCGCTTCCTCGCCGTTGCTGACGATCGGCGCCAGCGCCTCGAACGTCGACGCGCTGCTCGAGTTGGCGTGCCACGGAGTGCGCCACCTGCCGCTCGTCGCCGCCGATCGCATCGTCGGGTTCGTCTCGGCGAGCGATCTGGTCCTGCACCAGAGCCTCCATCCGCTCGCCCTGCGGCGCGAGCTCGAGCGCCGGCCGCTGGCGGAGATCCTGCCGGGGTTCACCGGAAGGCTGCGCCGGGTGGTCGCCGAGCTCGCCGCCACCGGAATCGACGCTCTGCGCATCGGGCCGATCGTCTCGACGCTCGCCGACCGGCTCGCCCGGCGGCTCGTCGAGGAGGCCTGCGCGGCGCAGGGGATCGGGCGCGAGCAGGTGGCCTGGATGGTGCATGGCTCCGAAGGCCGACAGGAGCAGATCCTGCCGACGGACCAGGACAACGCCCTCGTCTGGCTGCCCGAAGGCGGCGGCGCCGATCCGCACGGCGCCGCCGGCCGGCAGGTCGAGAGAGTCGCTCGGCAGGTCGTCGAGGGACTCCTGGCCGCCGGCTATCCGGCCTGCCCGGGTGGCTACATGGCGACGAACTGGCACGATCCGATGGCCGGGTGGATCCGCCGTTTCGAGCGCTGGATCGCCGAGCCGCGCGAGGAGGATGGCATCGACATCCACACCTTCCTCGACCTGCGGGTGGTGGCCGGCGGGCTGGACGTCGCGCCGCTCGACGAACTGCGGCGTGTCGCCGGCGAGGATCGCCATTTCCTGCGTGCCCTGGCGCGCGAGGTCTCCGGCTGGGCGCTGCCGTTCGGGCTCTTCGGCACTCTGCGGGAGGGCGAGGAGGGCTTCGATCTCAAGCGCGGCAGCCTGCTGATCGTCGCGATCGCGCGCCTGTCGGCGCTCGAGGCGGGGAGCCGCGCCCGCGGCACGATCGATCGCCTGGAGGCGGCGGAGTCGGTGCTGGGCAACGATACCGCGACGCTCGCCGAGGGCTTTCGCTATCTCGCCGGGCTGCGCCTGGAGCTCGCGCTCGATCCGTCCCGGCGCGCCGATTCCGCCTCCGGGCATCGCATCCACCTGGCGGCGCTGAACGCTCTCGAGCGCCGCTTCCTCAAGGACATTTTCACTTTGCTGCGCAACGTGCGCGACGGCCTCGTCGCCCGATTCGCGCTGTGAGAGAGGCGCCATGGCGGAACCCAAACCTCCCGCGCGGCTGCTCGCTCTCGATCTCGAGACCACCGGCCTCGAGCCGCGGCGCGACGCCATCGTGGCGCTCGGCCTCGTGCCGGTGGAGGAGCGCACGATTCTCTGGGGGCGCGCCTATCGCACGCTGGTCGATGACCCGCGGTCGCTCCGGCCGCGCGACCTCGGCGCCCTCGCGACCCACCAGGTGTTGCCGGCGGAGCAGCGCGGCGGGCTCGGGCTGGCGGCGTTGCTCGAGCTCGTCGAGCTTCGCCTGGCGGTCGGGACGGTCCTGCTGGCGCATGGCGCGAGCATCGAGCGCGGCTTCCTGGTGGCGGCAGCGCAGGCCCTGGGCCTGCGGCCGCCCGCATTGCGCACGGTCTGCACACTCGCCTATCTGCGTGCCGTCGAGCGCGTGCGCCCGCATATCGCCGACCGGCTGCCCGCCGGGGCGGCGCGACACGCGGAAATTCCCAGCGCTCTCGGCGCGGCGCGCGGCTTCTTCGGCCTGCCGGCCTATCCGGAACACGACCCGCTCTTCGACGCTCTCGGCGCCGCGGAGCTCTACCTCTTGCTGTCGCAGCGCTTTCCCGAGCTTCATCCCCGCGTTCAGAGTTGATCCACGAACGGACTCTCCCGCAGCCAGAAAGGAACGATCCTCATGATTCAGCCGCTCGCCGCGATCGCCCACCGCGCCCACGTCCGCTCGCTCGAGGAGTACAAGCGGCAGTATCGACTGTCGATCGACGACCCGGAGGGCTTCTGGCAGAAGCAGGCGGAGATCCTCACCTGGTTCCATCCGCCGCAGCAGATCTTCGACGCCGATCTGCGCGAGGTCGACTTCTCCTGGTACGGCGGCGGACGCCTCAACGCCTGCCACAACTGCGTCGATCGGCATCTGGCGACGCGCGGCGACAAGCCGGCGATCGCCGAGGAAGCCGGGCTCGCCAAGCTCGAGGACGCGCTCGGCGCCGGCCGGCCGGCGTTGGTGGCCGACCTCACCCCCGAGGAGCGGGCGCTGTCCGCGTCGTTCTTCCT
>JBGARM010000156.1:0-7055 GCA_044230215.1 Thermoanaerobaculia bacterium
CGCACAGGAAGGTGCGCAGGCTGGGCAGGGACTTGCCGGTCTGCGTGACGGTGCGGGCGAGGTCGGTGAGGAAGGGCGTGGAGGCCATCGTGAAGGTGGCGCCCTCTTCGCGGATCAGGTCGACCGCGCGGCCCGGCGCATCGAGCTTCGCCTGCCGCAAGGATTGCTGCCGACGTGCGCATACAAGTCCTGACGATTTTTCCCGAGCTCTTCGGACCCTTCCTCGAGACCGCGCTGCTGGGTCGCGCCCGCGAGCGCGGACTGCTGCGCGTCGAGGTGCGCGACCTCCGGGACTGGAGCGCCGATCGCCATCGCTCGGTCGACGACGAGCCGTTCGGCGGTGGCGGCGGCATGGTGATGACCGCGCCGCCGTGGCTCGCCGCGGTGCGGGCGCTCTCGGCCGGCGCCGCCCCCTGGCGGGTGCTGCTCTCGCCCCAGGGCCGCCGGCTCGATGAAGCCGCGGTCCGCGAGCTGGCCGGGAGGGAGGACCTCCTGCTGCTCTGCGGGCGCTACGAGGGCATCGACGAGCGCGTGCGCCGGACAGTGGTGGACGAGGAGATCTCGGTCGGCGATTTCGTCGTCTCCGGGGGGGAGCTGCCGGCGATGCTCCTCGTCGAGGCGGTCTCGCGCCAGGTCCCCGGAGTCGTGCAGCGGACCGACTCGGTCGAACGGGACAGTTTTCGCGCCGGGTTGCTCGACTTTCCGCACTTCACCCGGCCCGCCGAGGTCGAAGGAATGGCGGTTCCGCCCGTCCTCCTCTCGGGGGACCATGCCGCCATCGAGCGCTTTCGGGAGCTCGAGGCGCTGCGCGCGACCTTCGAAAAACGGCCCGACTTGCTGGCGACCGCCACCCTTTCTCCGGCCCAGCGCCGGGAGCTCGAGCGCCTCCGGGGTGTCGGTCCGCCCGCCGAGTTGCCCTAAAGCCGGAAAACTTAGATAATTACCGACTCGGAAGCCATCTGGACGGTCTCCGGCGGGACAGGAAACGGGAAGAGGAAACGTATGCACTCATTGATGGAAGTCGAGCGCACTTACCTGCGCCAGGATGTTCCGGAGTTCCGCGCTGGCGACACTGTGCGCGTGCAGGTCCGGGTGAAGGAAGGCGACAAGGAGCGGCTGCAGGCGTTTCAGGGAGTCGTGATCGCCCGCAAGGGCAGCGGCACTCGCGAGATGTTCACGGTGCGCAAGATCTCCGGCGCCACCGGCGTCGAGCGCATCTTCCCCCTGCATGCGCCGGTCGTCGATCGCATCGAGGTGCTGCGCCGCGGCAAGGTCCGGCGTTCGAAGCTGTTCTACCTGCGCGACTTGCGCGGCAAGGCTGCACGCATCGAAGAGCGTCGCGACGAGGCACCGGCTCCGGCGCGCGGCTGATCCAAGAGCCCGCGGCGAGGCGGTACGCGGGCCGGTTGGCGGGATACTCGGAGTGACGACGACGCTCGAACTCTGCTGCGAAGTCTACCGGCTCGACCTGATGAGGGGGCTCGAAATACGCCTTCAGCAGTACGGGTTCGCCAGGGTTGCGGGCGTCGATGAAGCCGGGCGCGGCTGCCTCGCCGGCCCGGTCGTTGCGGCGGCAGTGATTCCCGATCCGGATCGGCCGATTCCCGGCGCCGACGACTCCAAGCGGCTGAGTCCCGAAGCGCGCACCCGGCTCGCGGCGGTCATCCGCGAAACCGCCATCGCCTTCGCCGTGGCGGCAGTCCCGGCCGAAGTCATCGATCGCATCAACATCCTCGCCGCGACCCGCCTGGCGATGCGCCAGGCCGTCGGGCGTCTCGCCGTGCCTCCGGACGCCGTCGTCGTCGACGCGGTGACCTTGCACGACCTCGAGACCTCTGGCCCGTCGCCGTCGAGGCCCCCCTGTCTCGCGCTCGTCAAGGCCGACGCCTGGAGCTACGCTGTCGCCTGCGCCTCGATCGTCGCCAAGGCCGAGCGCGATCGCCTGCTGGTCGAGCTCGACCGCGAGTACCCGGCTTACGGCTTCGCCCGCCACAAGGGCTACGGCGCCCCCGACCACCTCGCGGCGCTGGCGAAGTACGGTCCGAGTCCCCTTCACCGCCTGACCTTCCGCTCCGTCCTGCCCCGGCGCGCCGAGAGGGCCGCCTGATGGCGATCGACCGGCCGCAGGTCATCGCTTCGGCGGAGAAGCTCGTTTCGCGCGGCAAGATCGAAGCCGCCATCAAGGAGTACCGCAAGCTCCTCGCCGAGAATCCGAACGACGCCTCGACGCTCAACCGGCTCGGCGACCTCTATGCGCGCATCGACCGCATCGACGAGGCGGTCAAGCTCTTCTCGCAGATCGCCGACCGCTATACGGACGACGGCTTCTTCGTCAAGGCGATCGCGATCTACAAGAAGATCATCAAGCTCGATCCGACGCGCCTGGCGGTCTATGAACGGCTGGCCGAGCTCTACCACAAGCAGGGCCTGATCCCGGAAGCGCGCACCCAGTACCAGGTGCTCGTCGACTACTACCAGAAGCACAACAATCCGGCCTCGGCGATCGGCGTCCTGCAAAAGATGGCGATCCTGATCCCCGACGATCCGGCGCCGCACGTCAAGCTCGCCGAGCTCTTCCACAGCCAGCAGTTGACCGAGAAGGCGCTGGCCGAATACCGCCTGATCGCCGATCTCATGCTGCGTCACAACAAGGTCGAGGAGGCGACGCAGGTTTACGCCAAGGCGATCGAAGCCGAGCCGGGCGACATCGCCTTCATCACCGATGCGGTGCTCGGCCTGAAAGACGCCGGTCACATCGGCGCTGCGGCCCGCCTGTTGGCGCTCGCCGTCGAGCGCAATCCGCAGGCGGAGAAGATCGCCCGGATCGCCGGCCTGAGTCGCGCCGCAGCGGCGCCCCCGGCGGCGGAGTCGCGCCCGGCCGCCGCGCCGCTCAAGGTCTCGGACATCACCAGGAGCGGCAGCGAGCCGCGGGAAGTCCTCGAGCTCGACGTGAATCTGCTCGACTCGCCGGGTTTCCCGGCGCTCGAGACTTCTCGACCGCCGGCCCCGGGATCTCCGGCGCCGGCCACGGCGTCGAGCGCGCCAGTTTCGGCGCCGCCGTTTTCCACGCCGGTCGTGCCGCCGCTGCTCAAGCCGGTCGACGAGGGCGAGGTCGACTTCGTTCTCGAGCTGCCCGACGATCTCGACCTGCCGTCCACCCAGGTCAGCCCGACCTCCGACATGCTTCGCCGGTCGCCGGACTCACCCTGGTTCGAGGGCGTCGAAGAGGCCGAGGCGGCGGTCGAGATCGAGTTCGAGCTCGACCTCGAAGGGCTGCAGGAGATCGCTCCGATCCATCCGGCCGGACTCGCCCCGCTGGCTCCGGCTCCGCCCAGCCCAGCCCCCCGTCCGGCGCCGCCGGCAGCGGAGTGGGACGAGCTCCCGGTCGCGGCTGCGTCGTCGGCGGTCCCGGCGCCGACCCAGAGCGTTCCGGCTCCTCAGTTGGCCGTGCCGCCCGAAGAGGCGTACGAGATCGACTGGAGCTTCGAACCGGAACCGGAGCTCGAGATTCCGCAGGTCCTGCCGGAGCTCGCCGCCCCGCAGTCGGAGGCTCCCATCCTCAACCTGGAAGAGCTCGAGCGCACATCCTACGAGGTCTTGCCGAACCAGGTCTCGGGCGCCCGGCGGCAGGACGACCTCCTGGCCGAGGCCGAAGTCTTCCGCAAGTACGGTTTGCGCGAGAAAGCGCACGATCGCGTCCGCGAGCTGCTCCAGATCAATCCCCGCCACGTCGGCGCGAACGGACTGCTGGTCTCGCTGTGGATCGACGAGGGCAAGTTCGACAAGGCGTTGACCCGGGCGCACCAGCTCAAGCGCCTGGCCGAAGCGGGCAAGGACGACAGCGTCTGGCACCAGGTGCGCAACCGCCTGGTGAAGGCCGGATTCCGCCTCGAGGGCGATGATGTCGTCGCCCCGCCGATGCCGGCGCCGAAGAAGAAGGACAAGATCTCGGCCCTGCTCGACGATCTGGCCGGTATCTCGTCGACCGGCGGGCGGCCCGCAGCAAAGCCGGCCACCCGGCCGGCAGCACCGGCGCCGCTGCTCGCCCCCGCTCGCCCAGCGGCCCCCGTTCCGCTCGCTCCGAGCGCTCCGATCGCTCCGATCGCTCCGATCGCCCCGACTCCGCCGCCCGCACCCAGCCCGGACGCGGTTCTGCAATCCGCGCCGCCGCCGTCGCCGCCGAGTCCGCAGCCTCACATGGCCTCGGCGAAAGAGCTCTCCGCCGATCCCTGGCACGCCGGACTGCACGAGGCCGGTCCGCTCGACGAGGAGCTTCCCGAAATCGTCATTCCGAGCGCGCGGCCGACGAAATCGCCCTCGCCGCCGGCTCCGGCTGCGGCTGCCCCTCCGGCCGCGCCCGCCCCTGCGACCCCGCCGATACCCGCGACGCCTCCCATGGCGGCCCAGTCCGCCATCACTCCCGAGCGCCTGGCCGCCGACGAGAGCCTGTCGTGGCTCGATCAGGCGGTGGCCTCGCCGGTCGCGCCGGGAGCCGCCGACGGCGAGAAACTGTTCGACGACGAGGAGGGCTTCTTCGATCTCGCCGCGGAGCTCGAACAGGAGCTGTCGAAGGAGGATCTGCTCACCGGCCGCGATCTCATGCCGACGCCGCAGGAGCAGTCGCTGGAGGAGATCGTCGAGGGCTTCAAGCGCGGCGTCTCGGAAAGTCTCTCGGCGGAGGACTACGACACGCACTACAACTTGGGCATCGCCTACCGCGAGATGGGGCTGCTCGACGAGGCGATCGGCGAGTTCCAGCTCGCCTCGAAGGAGCCGCGCTATCTGGTGGACTGCGCCTCGCTGCTCGGGGGCTGCTTCCTCGAGAAAGGCCTGCCCGAGCTCGCGATCAAGTGGTACCAGCGCGGGCTCGAGATTCCGAACCTGCCGGAAGAGGCCTTCCAGGGCATGCTCTACGACCTCGGCAACGTCTACATGTTCCAGGGCGATCTCGACAAGGCGCGCAAGACCTTCGTCGAGATCTACGGCGTCAACTCGAACTACCGCGACGTCGTGGCGAAGCTGGCCGAGCTCGACCGGGCTCGCTGAACGCCCCTTCCTTCATCCGTCGGCGGCGATTGCCGCGTCCGTATTCCGCCTTCAGGGCTTCCATGAGCGCCGGCAGCTTGCGATAGAGCCGCTTCGGCTTGCGCTTCCTGGCCTTCGCCAGGGCGTAGGCGGTGAGCAGCGGCAGGCCGATGGTGGCGTCGGTGTAGCAGACCACCGCGTCGGGGAGCTTGTCGGGATCGACCTTGCCCCAGGAGACCGCTTCACCCGGCGTCGCCCCCGACAGGCCGCCAGTGTCGGGCCGCGCGTCCGTCACCTGCAGGAAGTAGTCGTGCCCGGCCTCCGACAGTCCGAGGACCTCCTGGATCTGCGGCTCGGTCTGCAGCATGAAGTTCTTGGGGCTGCCGCCGCCGACGATCCAGCAGGCGCTCTTGCCGCCGGTGGCCTTGGCGTCCCAGACGATCGCCGCCGACAGGTTGACGTCGGCCGAGACGTCGAAGGCGAGCTTCGAGCCCTCGAGCGCCAGCGCTGCGACGTTCATGCCGATCGAGCTGTCGCCGGGGGAGGAGGTGAAGATCGGCACCTCGTAGCGATACGCCGCGGCGAGCAGCGACGTGCCGGTGATTCCCAGGTGATCCTCGACCGCGGCGACATAGCGCCCGATGCGGTAGTGGAACTCGGGCGTCGACATCGGCTTGTCGAACTCCGGCAGGCGCATCACCTGGCGGAAGAAGCGGTCGGTGTCGAGGAGCACGGTGTAGTCGAAGACGATGTCGTAGATCCGCACCACTCCGGCGGCGCGCAGGGCGACGTCGTCGGCGTGCGGGCTGCCGGAGTGGAGCTTCAGGCCGATGGCGTGGTGGGTGTCGTGGTAGAGGTTGGCGCCGGTCGAGATCATCCAGTCGATGAAGCCGGCCTCGATGAGCGGCACGAGGCAGGACTTGCCGTAGCCGGCAGGGGTCAGCGCGCCGGTGAGGCTCATGCCGACGGTCGAGTCCTTGGCGAGCATCTTGCCGGCGAGGAGGTGGCAGCCTTCGCGCAGGCGCGCGCCGTTGTAAGAGGTGAACGCCTGATCGATCGCCTGCCAGACCGTCTCTTTGCCGGTGAGGGCCTTGGGGTCGATACGCTTGCCGGCGAGGTAGCCGGACTTCCTTGTGGAGGGCTTCATCGTCGGGTCGCTCCCTGGAGTTGGCCCGGGCGCACGCCGCGAGCCGCCGAAGTCTACCAGTGGCCCCTCCGGTAGAATCACTCCCGGAGGCTTCATGAAAACCATCACGCTCTTAGCCGGCGACGGCATCGGCCCCGAGGTCAGCGCGGCGACCCTGCGGGTGATTGCCGCGGCCGGCGCGCAGTTCGAATGGGAATCCCACCTCGCCGGTCAGGCGGCACTCGAGAAGTACGGCAACCCGCTGCCGCAGGAGGTCCTCGACTCGATCGTGCGCAACGGCGTCGGGCTCAAGGGCCCGGTGACGACGCCGATCGGCACCGGCTTCACCTCGGTCAATGTGCAGCTGCGCATCGCCCTCGATCTCTACGCCAGCATCCGGCCGTCGAAGAACATGCCGAGCGTCAAGAGCCGCTACGACGGCGTCGACATCATCGTCGTGCGCGAGAACACCGAGGACCTCTACGCCGGGCTCGAGCACATCGTCGTCCCCGGCGTCGTCGAGAGCCTGAAGATCATCACCGAGAAAGCGTCCACGCGCATCGCGCAGTTCGCGTTCGCCCACGCGCGCCGCCACGGCCGGAAGAAGGTGACGGCGATCCACAAGGCGAACATCATGAAGATGACGGACGGCATGTTCCTCGAGGAAGCACGCAAGGTCCACAAGCGCGACTACCCGAACATCGCCTACGACGAGCTCATCATCGACGCGGCGCTCATGAAGCTCGTCCAGGATCCGACCCGGTTCGACATCTTGCTCTGCGAGAACCTGTACGGCGACCTCGTCTCGGATCTATGCGCGGGGCTCGTCGGCGGGCTCGGCGTGACGCCCGGCGCCAACATCGGCGAGAAGGACGCGGTCTTCGAGGCGGTGCACGGGTCCGCG
>JBGARM010000157.1:0-435 GCA_044230215.1 Thermoanaerobaculia bacterium
GAAGACATCGAAGCGGTCGCGGTGGCGCCCGACGGGCGCCTCTTCGCCGGCAGCTTCCGCGGCGGATTCTCGAGCCGCGACGCCGGGGCCACCTGGACGGCGATGTCCGAAGGGCTTCCCCACCGCGACGTGCGCGCACTCGCCGTCGGCGGGCCAGCGGGGGGGCTGCGGCTGTGGGCGGGGACGGCCGGCGGGAGCGTCTTCTCCACGCCGTTGCCGTAGCGCTGGTCCGGTCTCGGAGTCCGCTCGGGGTCCAGCCGCCTTGCTGGTCCGTTCTCGGAGTCGGCTCGGGGTCCTGTCCGGCCCGCTTCCCATAGGTGCTCGCGCTGAAGAAGCGCGCTCCGCGCCTATGGGAGCCCTCGGTCCGGCCACCCCTCGTCGGTACTAGGGTGAGAAAGGCTCTCTACCCCAAAAGTTGCTCTAGGCCGGGGCCGT
>JBGARM010000157.1:445-6963 GCA_044230215.1 Thermoanaerobaculia bacterium
CTGCGCGAAGGGGGCGCGACCGTGAGGCCAAGCGTGGCGAACCGAGCGCCCCCTTTCGCGCAGCGGCGACGGCGCCGGCCGTACCACGTCCTTGCGGACCGTCCCCAGGGACGACTAACTCAGAAGTTTCGGCGAACCGATCATGGTGTCGTCCATCGACACCCGGTCACGACCGCGCATCTTCGCGTCGTAGAGCGCATCGTCGGCCGCAGCGAGCAGTTGGTCGGCAGTCGCTACGCTCTCCGAGAGGATCGCGCCGCCGCAGCTCGCCGAAACCGTCACCTCGACGCCGTCGCCCGTTCGGCAGCGCAGCTCGAGAATCTTCCCGCGGACGCGCTCGGCGACTTCGCGCGCTCCGTCGCGGTCGGTCGTCGGCAGGATCAGCGCGAACTCCTCGCCACCGAGCCGCGCCGCCATGTCCCAATCGCGCACGCAGGAGGACAGCAGCGCTCCCACCGCCCTGAGCACCTGGTCGCCGACGGCGTGCCCATGCGCGTCGTTGACGCGCTTGAAGTGATCGAGGTCGAGCATCACCAGCGCCAGCGACTCCGCGTGCCGGTGGGCGCGCTTGATCTCCGCCTCCAGGCGGACGAAGAACTGACGCCGGTTGGCGAGCAGGGTGAGCGGATCGGTGCTGGCGAGACGCTCGAGCTCCTGGTTGGACCGTCGCAGCTCCGCCTCGGTCGCGGCGAGCGCCTGCTCGGCGCGCTTGCGCTCGGTGACCTCACGCAGCACCAGGAGCCGTCCCTGGACCGTGCCGCCGTGGCTGGCCAGAGGCGAAACGACGGCGTCGTAGGTGTGCTGCTCGCTACCGACGTCGATCGCGAACTCGCACGATTCGCGCCGCGGCGGCCCTGCCATGAGCTCGGCGAGGCGCGGCGGCAGGACTTCGCGCACTGGCCTGCCGACCAGCGCGCTCGGCGAGGCGGCGAGGATCTGTTGCGCGGAGCGGTTGGCGTCGATCAGCCGGCCGCGCTCGTCGGCGAGCAGAACGCCCTCCGGCATGGCGTCGATCACCGTGTCGTGCGCCAACGGCACGAGCTCGAAGAAGTGCCAGCGAAAAAGAGCCAGCGACATGAGGATCATGCCCAGGGTGAAGCCGACCGGCGTGAGATCGATCGGCGGCACCACGGTGAGCTTCGAGAGATAGACGGCGTTGCCGACGAGGGTCAGCAACGGCGCCACGACCACCGCGATCATCTGGCCGCGAAAGGCTCGCTCGGCCGCCCCAAGCGTCCAGAGAAAGAGGAACGTCGCGGCCGCGATGAGGAGGTAGCTGTAGATCGAGAAGACCAGGAACCAGCTGCCGTAGTCGGCGGAGAGGGCGAGCGTGCCGTCGCGCTCCACCAGGCGGACGCTCTCGTAGATCCAGCGGTGGCGGTCGAGCCTCGTCGCCAGGGCCAACGTGGTCGCGGGCACGAACGCCAGCGCCGGCAACCGCCAGCCGCGCAGCCAGCGGTCCTGGCCGCAGTAGCGCACGGCGAACAGCAGCCAGGCGAGCGGCGCGGAGGCGATGCCGACATACTCGAACTTCGTCAGCAGGAGCTTCGTCGCGAGGTCCGGGGCACAGAGTATCGCCGCCTCGCAGCCCGACCAGACGCCGGTCGCGGCGACCAGCAGCGCGAAAGCCGGCGCCCCCGGCGAGTGGCGCCGTGGATAGGTGAGCGCCAGCATGGCCAGCGCCGCAAAAGTCGCCGCAAGCGCCGGGATTGCGTACGGTGTCAGTTGCCAGCCTGGGACCAATCGGAGCTCCAATCAGTCGTTCGGTGCGGGGAACACCTTCGATTCTACGCGATCCAGACGGTCTTGACGTTGACGAACTCGCGGATGCCGGCGAGCGAGAGCTCGCGGCCGAAGCCGGAGCGTTTGATGCCGCCGAACGGCAGGCGCGGATCGCTCTTGACCATGCCGTTGAGGAAGACCGACCCGGCCTCGAGCTCGACCGCGAGCCGGGCCTGCTCGGCGGCGTCGTTCGTCCAGGCGGAGGCGCCGAGACCGAAGACCTTGTGGTTGGCGAGCGCGATCGCGGCGTCGAGATCGGCGACCTTGAAGAGCGTCGCCACCGGACCGAAGAGCTCGTCGTCCCAGGCGGGCGAGCCCGGCACCGGATCGACGAGCACCGTCGGGGCGTAGAAGTAGCCCGGCCCAGGCAGGGCCTTGCCGCCAAGGAGGACCTTCGCCCCGGCCGCCACCGAGCGCTCGACCTGCTCCGCCAGCTCGGCGCGGATCGGCGCGGTAGCGAGCGGACCGATCTCGGTCGCGGGATCCATCGGATCGCCCACCTTGAGCGCCGCCATGCCGGCGAGGAAGAGCACCAGAAACCGGTCGTAGACGTCCTCGTGGACGATGAAGCGCTTCGCCGCGATGCACGACTGGCCGTTGTTGATCGTCCGCGCCTTGACCGCCGTCGCGGCGGCCTTCGCGAGATCGGCCGAGGGCAGGACGACGAACGGGTCGCTGCCGCCCAACTCGAGCACCGCCTTCTTGATCTGCGCCCCGGCGGCGCGGCCCACTGCGACCCCGGCCCCCTCACTGCCGGTGAGCGTCACCGCGGCGACGCGCGGATCGTCGATCATCTTTGCCACCGCGGCACTGCCGACGAGCAGGGTTTGGAAGCATCCCTCCGGGAAGCCGGCGCGGCGAAGCGGAACACCTGCCAGAAGGGAAAGTTCCACGGCATCACCGCCAGCACGCAGCCGAGCGGGTCGTAGCGCACGTAGCTGCGGCCGGCGTCGGTCGCGATCTCCTGCGGCGCGAGGAATTCTTCCGCATGCTCGGCGTAGTAGCGGCAGACCGAGGCGCATTTCTCGACCTCGGCGATCGCCGCGGCGATGGGCTTGCCCATCTCGAGGGTCATGATCTCGCCGAAGCGCCGCCTGTCCTCCTCGAGGATCTCCGCCGCGCGCGACATTTTCGCCGCCCGCTCGGCGAAGGCGGTCTTGCGCCAGGTGCGCAAGGTGCTCGCGGCGAGCGCGAGCGCCGCCTCGACTTCGGCGGCGCCGGCCTCTTCGAAGCTCTGCAACAGCTTGCCATTCGCTGGATTCACCGAGGCGATCGCCACATCGAGCTCCTGTTCTGGTCTTCAGTCGTCCAGCTGGCCCTGCTCCGAGAAGGCGACGCGGATGCCGCGCTGCTCGAGCTCGGCGAAGAAACGCTCGAACGGCAGTGCGGTCTCCGGGCAGAGGACTCCCGGGGTCGCCACCGCGCGCTCCGCCAACAGCACGCCGGCGATCGCCAGCGGGACGCCGGTGTCGAGCGCGCCGGCACCGAAGCCCCAGTCCCGGTGCGGACCGATGAGCGACTCGCCGCGGCGGCGCACCGGCCGGCCGTCGATCTCGCCGGCGAGATCGACCCGCAGGCAGTCGCAGTCGTCGGGCTCGCCTCCGGGACTGGTCTGATCGGCGCCCAGGGCGAGCAGCATCTGGCGCGGCGAGACGCCACCGACGCGAGGCTCGCGGCCGGCGAAGCCGAGCTCGACCAGGAAGCGCACCTTCTCCATGAAGCCGGGCTCGAACGCCACCTTGAAGCTCGCGCCGGTGAGGCCCGGGAAGGAGCGCGCGAACATCGCCACCTCGGAGTGCAAGGTGTAGATGGCGCGCATTCTGCCCACCGGCTGCGGGAAGTCGATCTCCTCCTCGCCGCTCCTGGGCGGCACGGGATGGGCCCGGCCTGCCTCGACGACGTACGGTTCGAGGGCGAACTCGTCGAGCACGGTATCGAGCGCGTAGGGGATCGGCAGCGGGCCCCCGGCTGCGGTCGCCCCGCGATCGAAACAGCCGACGCGCACGTGCGCCTCGTGCACTGCGTCGAGCTCGCGCGCCAGGAAGCCCGCCATGGCGTTGGTGATGCCGGGCGTCGACCCCATGCCGAGGAGCGCCGGCAGGCCGGCCGCCACGAAGTCGTCGTGGAGCTCGAACTGCTTCTGCGTCCCGTGGTAGAGCCCGCCGAGGTCGCTGTAGGGCACCCGCGCCGCGAGCGCGGCGCGCATCACCGGCAGATTCCAGTAGTAGGTGACGCAGTTGAGCACCGCGTCGTGCCCGGCGAGGAGCCTGGCTGTCGCCGCCTCGTCGCGGACATCGACCGTCGCCGGGCGTTCGTTGGGATACTTCGCCGCCACCTCCTTGAGGTCGATGACCGTGACCGTCGCCTCGGGGGCGAACTCGGCAAGATCCCGCCGCACCACTTCGGCCATCGCGCCGGCGGCGCCAAGGACGGCGATCGTCGTCATTCGTCGTCCTCGTCGCGGGTGATGTAGGCAGTCTCCCGGTCGACCTCCTTGAGCGTCTCTTCGAGAATGTCGAGCACCTCGTCGATCAGGGCATCGGAGATGTTCAGCGCCGGCTCGATGCGCACGACGCGCGAGTTGGTGAGCGTGCCGGCGACCAGCACGCCGCGCTTGAAGAGGTTGGCGACCACCTTGTAGCCGATCTCGGTGTTCTCGAATTCGAGGCCGAGGAGGAGCCCCTTACCCTGGGCCTTGCGCAGCACGCGGTCGTAGCGCATCTGCAGCGCCACCAGCTCGCCCAGGAGATACCTGCCCTTCTTGTGCGCCTGGCCGACGAGATCCTCTTCGAGGGTGACGTGAATGGCGGCGATGCCGGCGGCGCAGGCGAGCGGGTTGCCGCCGAAGGTCGAGGTGTGGATGAACGGGTTCTTCTCGAGGACGCTCCAGATCTTGGGCGTCGACACGAACGCCGAGAGCGGCATGACGCCGCCGCCCAGGGCCTTGCCGAGGCAGAGGATGTCGGGCACGGTGTTCCAGTGCTCGACGCCGAACATCTTGCCGGTGCGCCCCATGCCGGTCTGCACCTCGTCGGCGATGAGCAGCGCCCCGTACTCGTCGCACGCCTTGCGGATGCGCGGCCAGAAGTCGTCCGGCGGGACGATCGCCCCCGCCTCGCCCTGGATCGGCTCCATGATCACCGCCGCGACCCCCTTGCCGGTGGCGTCGGCCTTGTAGAGCTCGTCTTCGACCGCCTCGGCGTCGCCGAACTCGACGAATTGAACGCCCGGCAGAAGCGGCAGGAACGGCTCGCGGTACTCCCACTTGCCCATCAGCGAGAGCGAGCCGCAGCTCTTGCCGTGGAAGCCGCGGATCGAGGAGATGAAGTTGGTGCGCCCGGTGAAGAGCCGCGCCAGCTTGTAGGCCCCCTCCACGGCGTCGGTGCCGTTGTTGATGAAGAACGAGTACTGCAGGTCGCCCGGCGCGATCTCGCCCAGGAGCTCCGCGAGGGCCCCGCGCAGCGGGTCGATCAACTCCTGCGAAGAGAGCGGCATGCGCTGCAGCTGGTCGGCCACCGCCTTGACGATCTTCGGATGACGGATGCCGGCGCTGTAGATGCCGTAGCCGCCGAGGCAGTCGATGAAGCGGCGGCCGGTGAGGTCGTAGAGGAGCGAGCCCTGCCCTTCCCATTCGAGGGCCGGCTCGTCGCGCATCTCGACCATCGACTTGCGATACTCGAGATAGCCGCGGTTGTAGTAAGAGTTGAAGTTCTCGGCGGTCTCGGTAATGATCCGCCGTTTTTCCTCGTCCGAGATCTGGGTCGAGGAGATGATGTCGAGCCACCGCTGTGACTCGCGAAGCACTTCGGTACGGTTCATGACCAGGGGCTCCTTGGACGCGCGTTGGAAGGTTTGCGAACTTCCAGCCCAAGGCCCGCTAAGGATCGGTGAACAGGTACCGCGAGAAGCGCCTAAGCACTGGATGTCTCCAGGGATCTCTCCAGGACATCGAAGCCTTCTTCCAGCTGCTCGTCGGTAATGACGAGCGGCATCAGCGTGCGGATGACGTTGCCGTGGGTGCCGGCGGAGAGCAGCAGCAGGCCCCTTTCGCAGGCGCGACGGATCGTCGCCGCGGTGCGCTCTTTGTCGGGTTCGCGCGTGGCGCGATCCCGGACCAGCTCCAGGGCGCGCATCGCGCCGAGGCCCCGCACCTCGCCGATGCAGTCGTGCCGCGCCGCGAGGCCGGCCAGGCGGGCCTCGATTTGCGCGCCGAGCTGGGCGGCGCGGGAGAGGAAAGCCGGCTCCGCGTAGAGGTCGAGAACGGCGAGGGCCGCGGCGCAGGCGACCGGGTTGCCGACGAAGGTGCCGCCGAGGCCGCCGACCTGGGCGGCATCCATGAGCTCCGCCCGGCCGGTGACCGCCGACAGCGGCAGGCCTCCGGCCATCGACTTGGCGATCGTCGTCAGGTCGGGCTCGATTCCATAGTGCTCCATCGCCCACATCCGGCCGGTGCGGCCGAAGCCGGTCTGGATCTCGTCGGCGACGAAGAGGATGCCGTGCCGGCGGCAGAGCTCGACGAGCACCTGGACGTAGGCGGGCGGCGCGACGACGAAGCCGCCCTCACCCAGCACCAGCTCCATCACCACGCAGGCGACCTTCTCGGCCGCGACGTGGGTGGCGAAGAACTCCTCGATCTCGCGGCGAAACGTCGCTGCGTCGGCGGCTTCTCCGGCCGGTCGGCGGTAGAGATAGGGGTAAGGCAGGCGATAGATCTCGGGGGCGAACGGTCCGAAGCC
>JBGARM010000158.1:0-6946 GCA_044230215.1 Thermoanaerobaculia bacterium
ACTTCCACTTCGTAAAGTTTCGCTTCATCCATCAAGGTACGGATGTAGGCAATCGTCTCATTGGGTTTGGTCAGGTCGATGAAGGTGTTAAAACCAGCCTGGATGAGCGCATCGATGCGCAGGCGGGAGACCGCGACCCGGCGATTGGTGATCGTCGAGGTGACGTCTCCCGAGGGGTCGAGGCCCGAAACGAGCTCGAGACCACGGTCGTAGAACTGGCCGACCGCGCTCGCCAGACGATCGCCCGGGCGCGCGATCACGAAATCGAAATCGCGCGTCACTCTGCGCGACCCCAGCACCACCAGGGCTATGCCCCCGACGAGCACCGGATCGAGGTGGAGCGAGCGCAGACCCTCGACGATCTCCCCGACCGTCCGGAGGTGATCCATCGGGTCGGACGCCTCACCGCGCCGGGCCATAGATCCCCGGCAGCGGACCCGCGAACTCCGCCTGGCGCCTGACGCTCATCGACCGGCCGGCGAGCTCGCCCACCGCGGCCGCGTAGCGCAGGTTCTCGAGGATGCGGCGGGCCGCACGGAGCGACCTCATCCGCGCCTCGCCCCCGAGGGACGCGATGCGCTTCTTCTCCGCCGCCGACAATCGCGCACTCCGCGCGCGCCCGCCCCGGCTTCCGAGAGCCCTCGCCATCTCCGAGGCATTCATCGCCAGTAGTTTACTTAGCGCTAAGCACTTCTGTCAAAGGACACAGCTCCCTGGACGCCGAGGGTTCGAGTCCCTTCCGCTCCAACATCTCCGATTTCATCGCACTCTCTTTCCGCACGCTGGTGACGACAAACGACTCAGCGAGTGTCCGGGGAAGCGATTGCGCGACGAATCCGACCCATCTGAAGATCTGCCGGCACGCTCTCGGGCCAACTTGGCCCATGGCCCTGACGCGCGGCGCCCTGTCGGCGCGCTCGAGCCGGTGACGCTATACTGGATCCGACGGTCCGAAATGGGGAACACCCATGAGGCTCCATTGGCTGACGCTTCTGCTGTGGATTGGCCTGCCCCTCGAGGCGCACGGCGAGACGCTCTTCGCCATCGCCACCAGCCCGGACTACTTTCCGGACTTCGCCCTCCTGCAATTCGATAGCGCCTCGCCCGGGGTAATCCAACGGATCGTGCCCATTACCGGCGACCTCTGGGGGACGGACGCCTCCCTCGAGCTCGACCCTGTCGATGGGACGCTCTACGCCTTCGCATTCACTCAATGTCAGATCCTGTGCCCGTACGAACCGGTCAGGCCGATCATCGTCGACCCCGATACCGGAGCCTCGTCGCCGGTGAACTGGCCGAACCTTCCGGCTACCGAGATGTGGTCGGCATCGGACAAGGACATCCATCCGCTCACCCACGAGCTGCGCTTCTTCGGAACCTGGAATCAGAACTACCGCTACTCGCTCGACGCCCTGGAGTTCTACGAGGACGATCCACTCGACAACCCGGGTGGAAGCTACGCCGTGGCTCATTCGCCGGGCGGACTGGACGGCATCGGAGTCGAGACGTTCGCGCTGGGACATCCGACCGTCCCTGGAGACGGCCTCTACCTCCTGCGCATCGGCGGGCCTGGCGGCGATCCGAGCGCGAGCTCGGGAGAGGTCACGGTGATCGGCCCGGTGACTGCAAGAGGTTCGGTCCGCGGATTCGACATCTCGGCCTCCGGCGCCGCCTACTTCTCCACCCTCGAGTACATCTACGGGACTGGAGTCACAAGTCGCCTCTACTCCATCGACCTTCGGAGCGGAGCGGCGCAGGAGCTCGGCGTGATCGCCGTACCGGAAGGCTGGACGAGCATCGCGGGCATCGCCGCCGCGCCGTCGGGCCCTGGGGTCGTGGAAATCCCGACGCTCTCGCGCAGCGGTCTGGCTGCCCTGGCGCTGCTCATGGCGGCCGCAGGGTTGACCAGATTCGCCGCCCATCGTGCAGGTCGTTGAGGGAGAACCGATGAAGATCCGTTGGCTCACACTCCTGCTCGCGATCGGCCTGGCGGCCGAAGCAAGCGGCGACACGATCTACGCGACGTGGGCCTACGCGGGGGATGCCAGCTCGTTGACTCACTTCGACAGCGCCACCCCCTGGTTGTTCAAGGATCCTCTCCCTCCGGAGGTCCAGGTTCCTCCTGTCACCATCGACTTCGACCCAGTGACGCGCAAGATCTGGGGCTTCGACTACTCTGACTGTCAGATCCCCGTCTGCCCGCCGCTGAACGATCCCGTCGTCATCGACCCACTGACCGGCGCGTGGTCGTTCGTTCCCCTCCCGGGTCTGAATCTCCATGAGTTCGTCCTCACCGACCGGGATATCGATCCTCTGACGCGGGAGCTGCGGCACTTCACAGGACCTACCGGAAATGCCAGCTACTCGTTCGATCGCCTGCAGGATCGCTACGACGCGCCGCTCCATCCCGTCATCGGCGTCACAGCGTTGGCCCACAGGCAACCCACGAGCGCTTCCCAGGGAGTCGAGACCTACGCGATCGGACCGTCGCCGCGAACAGGGCCCAAGGTCCGGGGCGAGCCGTGGTTCCAGCTCGCCCGGATCGGCGGCCCGGGTGGCACCCCCCCGGCCTCGTCCGGGGAGGTGACGATCATCGGACCGGTGGACGTCGATGCCGAACGTCTCTGGTTCGACATCTCGGCGGACGGCACGGCCTACCTCGCCGCCCTGGTTTTCGCCCCGCCCTACAATGACGAGTACAAGCTCTACCGCGTGGACCTCACGAGCGGCGCTCTCGTCGAAATCGGGCTGATCGCCCAGCCCGGAGGTTCGGCGATTCTGTGCGGTATCTCCGTTGCCCCACCGGGCCTGGGCGAGGGTGTCGTCGCCATTCCGGCACTTTCGCGGGTCGGCCTCGGCCTCTTCGCCCTCGCTCTCGGCACCGCAGCTCTTCGCGTCGCGGGGAGGAAGAGGGTTGCGGCTTCCGTCTAGGCAGAGGTGAGAGTCGGACGGCACCTCGCCGGGCAGCGCATCGGCGTCAGCGTCGGCGAACGGCAGTCAGGTCGTCTTTACCAGCCGGGGCACCGACATCGCCGCCGCCGATTTCAACGACGCCAGCGACGCGATCTGGTGGTCTTCGGCCGACGTCGCACCGCCGCTCTTCGCGGACGATTTCGCTACAGGCGACACCTCGGCCTGGTCCGCGACCTCTCCCTGACCCTTCGCGATTACCTATCCTGAATCACGCAGGCTGCGCAGGTGCTGTGCCGCGCGCGGGGATCGCGCCGCGCAGCAACAGGATGGCCAGGAGCACCCCGAGCGCGACGTCGATCGAGCCGCAGAACGCCGGCCAGAACGCCGGCATGCCGGGGTTCGCGATCAGGCGCGGGTGCACGAACCAGTCGAAGATCCCGTGCCCGGCGATCCCGGCCGCGGCCCACCACAGGGTGGTGCGGAAGCCGAAGATCGCGACGACGACGAACACTGCCGCAGCGATCAACTCGCCGGGCAGCGCATCCGCTCCGCCCATGGTCGCGAACAGGACGTAGTACGACGCGATCACGATCAGCGTGACCGGATAGAGCGCGCGGTCGCGGTCGAGGCCCGAGAGCCGCCCCAGCGCGACGATCGCCGGTGCGAGCGCGAGGCCGATCAGCGCCGGCAGGGTCAGCATGCGGCAGAAATTACCATGCAGTCGGGGCTGCGAGGGAATATGCTCCCACGCTGCGCCGGCGTCCGAGCACGACCGGCTTGGAGGGGTCCCGCATGTTGCGCCCAGGTGAGGAACTGGCAGTCGCCGCGCCGCCGCGTCGGCGCCGGGCGCTCGGCGCTGCGGCCCTCGCTCTGCTCGCGGCGGCCTGCGGCACGAAGGCGCCCGGGTCCTCGCCAGGAGCTGCGCCCTCGCCTGCGGGCGCTTCGACCGCCGCGCCGGCGGCGCGGCCGAATCTCGTCCTCTTCGTCGTCGACACGCTGCGCGCCGACCACCTCGGCTGCTACGGCTACGACCGGCCGACTTCGCCGCGGCTCGACGAGTTCGCGCGCGAGAGCGTCCGCTTCGCCGAGGCGCGGGCGCAGAGCTCGTGGACGAAGCCGGCGATGGCGACGATCCTCACCGGTCTCTACCCGGTCACCCACGGCGCCGAGCGGCGGGCGAACGGCATCGCGCCCGAGGCGCGGACGCTCGCCGAGCGGCTCTCCGCGGCGGGCTACGAGACCGCGATGTTCACCACCAATCCGACCGTGGTCGAGAAGTTCGGCTTCGGGCGCGGCTTCGACCGCTTCGAGTACGTGCACCAGCTCCAGGGGCGGAAGCGTCGCAGCGTCGATTCCGCCGCGATGGTCCAGGCGGGAGTCGCCTGGCTCGACGGGCGCGCCGCGCCGGAGCGCCCGTTCTTCCTCGTCGTCCACACCCTCGATCCGCACGATCCCTACCGGCCGCAGGAGCCGTACCGCAGCCGCTTCGCCCCCGGCGTCGATGTCGCCTCGGCCTGTTGCTTCCGCGGCGGGGAGCTCGCGGCGCTGTCGGCGGAGCAGGCGGCGGCCCGGCGGCGCGACTCGCTGGCGCTCTACGACGGCGAGATCGCCCAGAACGACGCGAGCTTCGGCCGCCTGCTGGACGACCTCCGCGCCCGGGGGCTCCTCGACCGCTCGGCAGTGGTCTTCACCGCCGACCACGGCGAGGAGTTCCACGAGCACGGCGGCTGGCGGCACGCCGAGTCGCTGTTCGAAGAGGTCCTCCGGGTGCCGCTGGTCGTGCGGCTGCCGACCGGCACACCGGCGGGTACGACGGTCGCGGACCCGGCCGACCAGATAGACATCGCGCCGACGATCCTCGCTCTCGCCGGCGTCGCGGCGCCGCCGGAGCTTCCGGGCGCGAGTCTTCTGCCGGTGATCGGCGGCGGACCTGCGCCGCCGCGCGAGTCGCTCGCCTGGCTGCGCCACCCGGCGTTCTCCGTCGAGGCGATCCGTGACGGCAACTGGAAGTGGCTGCGGCACGATGGCGCGCCGCGCGCGGTGACCCCCGGGGTCTCCGGGGTGGGCGGGGTCGGCGAACCGGCGGAGGCGCTCTACGACCTCGCGGCCGACCCCGGCGAGCGGCGGAACCTGCTCGAGGCCGAGCCCGCCCGCCGGCGCGCGCTCGCGTTGCGGGTCAAAGCGGCGCGCGCCCGCTTTGCCCGCAAAGCGGGCTCCGGCGAGGTCGCGATCGACCCCGAGCTCGACGCCGAGCTGCGCGCCCTCGGCTATCTGTAGAGGGAAGCACCCACGCCGAAAGCGCTTCGCCGCGCTACGGCACGGTCGCCGACCAGCGGACTGTCGTGCCGCTCTCGAAACCGTCGCGGAACAGGGCATCGAATCGCCGCTGCTGCACGCTCTTGTCGGAATGATCGTCGTCGAACGAGCCGTCGCTCTCCCAGACGATGACGAAGTTCCCCGACCCGTCGGTCGCTACCGCCGGCAGGATCTGGTTGTTGGTGGTGTAGGTGTTGGCCTGGAACTCGACGCCGCGAGCGCTGCCGTCGGCGTCGTAGCGCCGCGCATGCACACTATCGAGGCTGGTGTCGCCGCCAGCGGAGCCATAGCTCTCCCAGGCGACGACGAAGTCGCCCTGCTGAGACATCGCGACACTGGGCTCGGCCTGATTCTGGGTGCTGTAGCTGTTGACCTGAAATTCGCCGAGAACCGGGACGCCGAACGCGTCGAAGACCGCCGCTTCGATCTCCGTCTCTGCGCCTCCGGGAAGGCTCTGCCAGACGACGGCGAAGTTGCCCGCGCTGTCCGCGGCCACGGCCGGCGCCGTCTGTGTGCCCGGCGTGGCGGAGTTGACCTGGAACTGCACTCCGACCGGCGTCCCGCTGGCGGCCACCTGCCTCGCCTGCACGCTGAGTCCGTCGCCGATGCCCGCACCGTTGTGCTTCCAGGCGACGATGAAGTCGCCGGTACCCGCGGCGGCGACGACAGGGAGCTCTTGAAATCCGGTCGTGAAGTTGTTGACCTGGAACTGATCGCCCAGCGGGCTGCCGGTACTGTCGTAGAGCCGCGCCTGGATGCTCGTCGAGTTCGAGTCGTTCCCGGGCGAGCCGTTGCTCGCCCAGACGACGAGGAAGGAGCCGTCGGGCGCCACACCCACGCCCGCGTAGTACTGGTTGAGGCTGGTGTAGGTGTTGACCTGAAACTCCGCGCCGAGTGGCGCGCCGTTGGCCGCGACGCGCTGCCCCAGAATGCTGCGGCCGCTCGTGTCGCCGAGGCTCGAGCCATCGCTCTCCCAGACGACGACGAAGTTGTCTCCCGCGTCCATGCCAACGCGCGGCCGCTGTTGCGCATTGGTCGTATAGGTGTTGACCTGGAGCTGCGTCCCCGCCTTCCTGCCGAGGCTGTCGTAGCGCTGCGCCTGAATGCTCAAGAGGCTGCTGTCTCCGGCAAACGAGCCGACGCTCTGCCAGACGACGACGAAGTTGCCCTGGACGTCGGAGGCGACCGTCGAAGCGGACTGAAGGCCGGTGATGTAGCTGTTGACCTGCCGCTCACGGTCCTGCGGCGAGAGCTGACCGGTGGCGGCACGCGCCAGGGACAGTGTTGCGAACAAGACGACCGGCGAGGCTACCCTTTGGCGGTGCATGGGGACCTCCAACGCGGCGGCGAGCCATTCGTGCAAGTGTCTCGAGGAGACTTCGGCGATAGTACGCTTCGCAATCGGGCCGTTCAAGACCGGGCTCGAAGCCCTGATCGCCACCACCAGGATGGGCCTTGCCGGCCCCTCGACGACCCCTTGGCGGCTCGCCGCTTCGTCTCGCGAGGATCAGGGTACGACCGGCGACCAGCTCGCCGCGCCGTCGTCTTCGAAGCCGTCGACGAACAGGAAGGCGGGGTCGAAGGTGCGCGTGACGTAGACGATGCCGGCCGCGTTGGCGCCGCCGACCGGAGCGTCGGGTACGCCGATCACCACTTCGTCGATACCGTCGCCGTCGAGGTCGCCTGCGGCGATCACCGCGCCGCACGCCTGGCCGTC
>JBGARM010000159.1:0-6928 GCA_044230215.1 Thermoanaerobaculia bacterium
TGCGGGGCACGGGCATCTCCCTTGGCGGTGGTGGAACGGAGCTCCGAGCCTGGCAGCCGGAGCTTCCCGCCAGGTAACGGGGACGTGAACCGCGGGGGCTACCGGCGAACCGGGCCGGTTGTCACGGCCTCGAAGGCGCTGCCGGGGATGTCGTTGATGATCGAGAGCTCGTCGTCGTCCCAGCGTGGATCGGGGACGCCGTTCAGGTACCAGTCGGTGCCGTTGTCGGCGACCATCATGCCGTAGCGCTTCAGCGCCGCCAGGATGACACGCACCCGCGGCGTGGCACCCGGAAGGTCGTAGCCGGCCTTCATCCGCAGGCGCAGGCCCATCGGCGGCGCGTTGACGTTGCTGGAGGAGCCGGACTCATGCCGCGCCGGCCAGACCCAGCTCGTGCGCGAGATATCGACGGTGAAGCGCAGGGCGTGGCGGATCTCGCCGCTCTCGACCTCGTCGTAGCGCACCAGGCCGGGGAAGATCGGCAGGCCGGCGGCGTCGGCGGAGGTCCAACCGTCCGGCCGCAAGTCGTTCGAGGCGAGGTCGTAGACCGCGCCGGACAGGCCGCACCAGCCGGGCGTCGCCCCCGGAACGACGCAGGTGAAGTCGCCATTCCAGTCCCCCTCCTTCCACGAGTGATAGAGCTCGTAGAGAACGCAGGCGCCCTGGCGGACGACGAGAATGTGGCGGTCGCCGCGATTCAGCGGGTCGTCACCGCCCTCGATCGGCGGATTCGGCGGAATCGGGTAGGGCCCGGGGTCGCTTTCGCCCGGCCAGCCGTCGAGCGAGGCGAAGTCGATCGCCAGCATGGCCTGGCCGTTGGGTACGACGACGTACGGAATGCCGATCGGCGCGCCGTTCCAGACGGTGCCGAAGTCCGGGTGCATGGTGTCGGTCGCGCCGATGTGGTTGATGACCGCGGCAGAGTTCGCGGCCACCGGCAGGCTGGCGACCGGCGTGTTCCAGATGTTCGCGAGCGGCAGGACCTGGCAGCCGCCGACGGTCTGCTGCGCCGCGAGCGGCAGCGCGAGCAGCAGCAGCTGCAGCAAGCCAAGCGCGAAAAGACCAGTAAAGGGGGTGTGGCTTCGAATTCGCTGCAGGTCCGTAATCATTGGGTCCCGAAGTGAAAGCTAGCAGTGCCGTGGTGCTCGGGCTGTGAACTGATTTGCAGCGCCAGCCGCACGGTCAGAACAGGTAGTCGTACTGCCCGCTGTCGCGGAGCTTCCGGCCGATCCTTCTGGCGCCGGCTTCGGTCCAGTGATTGGAGTCCCAGTAGAGCAGCTCGCCGTCTTCGAGGAAGAGCGGGCAGTACCAGCCTTTGCGCAGCGGCTCGCAGGTGAGCGGGCGCAGGTCGATGAAGTCCACCTTCTCCTGCGCGGCGATCTCGGAGAGGCGAGCGATCTCTTGCTTCATTCCGTACTTGCCCTTGGCGGCGTCGAAGCGCTCGTTGGCCTCTTCGACGGTCGTCGCCTGGATGAGCAGGGCGCTCAATTCGGTGAAAGCGTAGCGCCCGCCGACGATCACCACCCGGGCGCGGTAGCGGGACTTGAAATAGTCGATCGTCGCCGGCAGCCCGGCCATGCCGTAGTCGATCCAGGAGCTCGCGACGACGATGAGATCGGCCGCCTCGAGCAGCGGGTTGTCGCGGAGAACCTCGGCCTGGCGCCTGCAGTCCTCGGCGATCTCGCGCGAGCGGATCGGCGTGCCCTCGCCGTAGGGGCGCGCGCCGAGGATCGGCTGGCAGTTCCAGAAGATGTGCAGGAAGCGGTAGTTCACCTGCGACTTGGCGCGCATCAGTGCGGTGAGCAGGTCGGCGCCGTGGCTGTCGCCGACGATCACCGCATTGCGCCGCCCTGGAGCGGGGAAGGGCAGGCGATCCTGGGCATTGGCGGCATCGAAGTGGTGGTCTTTCATCCCTTCGAGGCCAGCGGCCGCTTCGCGCAGGCCCGCCGGTACGCGGCCCGGCCAGCCGCGGGCGGCCATGGCGGAGACCGCCGGCAGGATGAGGGCGCAGGCGAGACCGGCGCAAGCCAGCCCGAACGCCGGATCGGAGAGCCGCCGATGTCCCGGCCGCTTTCGTCGGAACGGCTGCTCGACCAGAAAGTACATCGCCGTCGCGAGGCCGATCGCGGTGGCGACGAGGGTCGCCCGCTCGATCGGCGTCGACTCGCCGGTGCGGCCGTACCGGGCCAGCACGAAGAGCGGCCAATGCACCAGGTAGAGCGAGTAGGAGATCAGGCCGATGCCCACCGCCAGGCGGTTGGCGAGCAGCGCGCCGGCGAGGCGGCCGCGCCCGGCGACGATGACCAGGGCGGCGCCGCCGCAGGGCACCATGGCGGCGAGGCCAGGGAATCGGTGGCCCGCGCCGAAGGCGATCGTCGCGTAGCCGATCAGGGCGAGCCCGAGCAGGGTGAGCAGGTCGCGCCATGCCCGGTTCGCGGTCGAACCCTCGAGCCAGAGACAGAGCCCGCCGAGCGCCAACTCGCACATGCGGAAGGGGGTCAGGAAGAAGGCCGCGTCAGGGGCCCTGCCGGCGGCGATCTCCGCGGCGACCAGGCTGGCGAGGCCGACGATGCCGACCAGGGCGAGGACGCCGCGGCGGCGGCGAAAACGGAAAGCGAGAAAGACCGAGATCGGCCAGACGAGGTAGAACTGCTCCTCGACGCCGAGCGACCAGGTGTGGAGCAGCGGTTTCAGCTCCGACCCTATATCGAAGTAACCCGAGAGACTCCAGAAGAGCACGTTCGAGAGCGAGAAGAGGGTATGCACCAGCGACAGGCTGAGCTCTTCGAGGTGGAGCGGCGAGAGGATGAAGAGGCTGGCGACGAAGGTCGCGGCCAGAGTCGCGAACATCGCCGGGAAGAGCCGGCGCGCGCGCCCGCCGGCGAGGTCGTCGCTGGCGAGGCGGTGGGCATCGGCATGAGGCGGAATGATAGCGGAGCGACCCGCGGTGCGGCCGCGCGCCCGCCGCCGACGAGGGGCTAACCCGCCGTCGACGTCGGGGCTATCCGACCCACCCTCGGGGCCGGCTCAGAATGGGGGGCCGGCGAGGAGGTCGTTGACGAAGCCCCCGCAGTAGTTGCCCTCTGGATTGAAGAACTCCGTCGTCCGGCCGGTGAGCGTGTCCGTCAGGCGAATGGTGTACTCCAGGTTGGCGAGGGAAGCGTAGAAGACCAGGAACCGGTCCGGATACTGGTTGACCTTGAAGATCAGCTCGAGGTTCCGCGGATCAGCGGAGAAGTGAAAGCCGGCCGCGAAGTCGTTCATTTTCACGCCCGATCCCACGCCGGTCGAACCGTCGTATTGATTCCTCCAGGCCGGAAGCGTCACGGCGAACCGGCCGCCGAGCAGGCAGACGGTGCCGGGGCCTTCGACACACGGCCTCCGGGGCGGCTGCGTCAAGCCCAGGTCGCGGATCTGGGTCGGCGACCCTCCGGTGATGAGCCCGGACGTTCCGGGGTTCTGGACGAAATTCGTATCGATGCCGCCGCAATCGCGTGGAGTGTTGACGTACTCCTTCGTCTGGCCCGTGATCGTGTCCCGAACCTGCATCCTGAAATGAACGACCGTCAGCTCACTGTAGAAGACCAGAATCCGGCCGTCGAAGTCGACGATCTTCACTGCGATCTCGAGACTCCTCGGATCGTTTGCAAAGTAGATGAAGCCGGCAAAGTTGCTGAAGGGCACTGGCTTTCCGACACCCGTCGAGCCATCGAACTGGTTTGCCCAGGTGAGCGTCACTTCGAAGCGGTTGTTCAGCAGGCAGAGCTTGTCGACTCCGCAACCGGTACCCCCTCCGCCCCCTCCGCCGCCGCTGCTGAAGGTCCGGTCGTAGAGGCGGCGGAGGCCGTTGATGTCGTCGGCCGTAAGTCGCGCGCCGCGGCCATCGTTGTGGACGCGGTAGTACATCAGCGCGTCGCGCAGGGTCTGGTTGGTCTCGCCGGCGTTCTCGCTCGCATGGCCGAGACCGAGAGTGTGGCCTGTCTCGTGCGCGAGAAGCTCCTCGAGAGCTTTGGCCGGATTGCCCGAGCGCTCGAAGAAACAGGCGATGCCGTCGTTGAGGACGATGTCGGCGCCCTGGATGCGGATGAAGGTCTCGTTGTTCCACCGGCCGGTGGTGCCGGGATCGAACCACGGCCCGCCGACCGCCAGCGTCCCGCCGGTCGAACAGCTGAAATTACCTTCGACGTCGTTGTTGGGGTCCTCGAACAGCAGCACGTTCGAGCCGTCGAAGTGGTCGAAACCGGCGGTGAGGCCCGACGTGCCGGCGAGCGTGTACTTGATCGGCGTGTGCGATTCGGCGTTCCAGGCGGCGAGGGCGTTGCGGAAAGCGTCCGAAGCGTTGCCGCTGAAACCGGCCAGCGGATCCCCGTCGATGCGCCACTGGATCTGCCCGCCGGAGTCGAACTCGAACCAGCGGGAGTTGCGCCCGCTGTCGCCCAACAGGGTGAACATCGGCAGGAGAGAATTCTGGCTGTCGGCCGGCAGGTAGAGGTAGTAGTCCGGGAGCTCGAGGCGGGCGGCGGCCCGGTCGGCGATCCAGTCGGCGAAGCGGTCGAAGTCGCGCACCTTCCGGGTCTCGTTCGCCTGCGCCTCGGCGCCATCGAGCACGTCGACCTCCGAGAGATCCCGGTAGGCGACCGCCTTGCCCGCCATCTGCGCCTCGCGGAAGGCGCCGAGCATCAGGTGGAGGATGCGGTAGCTGCCGTCGGCGTGGTGGCCGAGGAAGAGCAGCGCGCGCTCGCCTTCGGAAAAGACGGGCGCCCCCCAGATCTTGAGCTCCATGCCGCTGGCGGCACGCCCGCCCGGGACGCGCACCAGGATGCTGCTCTCTCCGACCGTCCCCTTGAGGACACGTTCGACCGTCATCAGGTAGTCGGTGACCGGCCGGTCGAGCTCGGGTGCCGGAACCGTCCCGGCGACCCGGGCGACGACCACGATCGGCGCCTGGTCGACCAGGCGGAAGTCGTTGACCAGCTTGACGCTGGTGGCGGCCGAAGGCGAAACCGAGGCCGCCGCCATGGCCAGGAAGAGGAGTCCGAACAGGGCGAGGCGCGCGCGAGTGGGCATGAGTAGGGGCTCCGAATGCAAATCCAGGACCGGGCAGCGAAGCTAAGCCCTGCCGGGCCGCTTGTCAATGAAGAATGACCCGCCGGTCACGATAGGCTCCCTCACAATGTCGCGCGTCCTTTCGGTGGTGATTCCGGCCTTCAACGAGGCGCGGACGATCGCGGAACTGCTCGAGCGCGTCGAGGCGGCGCCGCTGCCGCCTGGGATCGGGCTCGAGATCGTGGTGGTCGACGACGGCTCGACCGACGGCACGCGCGATCTGCTGCGCCGCCTCGTCGCCGCGCGCTCGCCGGCTGAGGTGCCGTTGCGCTTCTTCGAACAGCCGCGCAATCAGGGCAAGGGGGCGGCGCTGCGGCGCGGCTTTGCCGAGGCGCGGGGGGAGTGGATCGTCGTTCAGGACGCCGATCTCGAGTACGACCCGCGCGACTACGGAAAACTCCTGCAGCCGGTGCTCGAAGACGGCGCCGACGTGGTCTTCGGCTCGCGTTTTTCGGGCGGGCCGCATCGGGTGCTGTTCTATTGGCACTTCCTCGGCAATCAGTTCCTCACCACGGTCTCGAACATGTTCTCGGATCTGAACCTCTCGGACATGGAGACCTGCTACAAGCTGTTTCGCCGCAGTCTTCTCGACGGCGTCGTGCTGCGGTCCAACCGTTTCGGCATTGAACCCGAGCTCACCGCCCGTTTCGCGGCGCTGCGGGCGCGGATCTACGAGGTGCCGATCTCGTACCACGGGCGCACCTACGCCGAGGGCAAGAAGATCGGTTGGAAGGACGGCTTCGCGGCTCTCTGGGCGATCGTCCGCTACAATCTGTTCCGGTGACGATCTCGAGCTCCGATTCGCTTTTCCACGCCGGCGTGGACGCCGGTGGAACCGGCGCGGGGCCGCTGGCCCGCCTCGAAGCGAACATCTCCCGGGTCTACAAGGGCAACGCCGAAGCGGTGCGGCTGGCGATCGTCTGCCTCCTGGCGCGCGGTCACATGCTGATCGAGGACGTTCCGGGAGTCGGCAAGACGACGCTCGCCCAGGCCCTCGCGCGCTCCCTGGGCCTCGAATTCCAGCGCATCCAGTTCACCAGCGATCTTCTGCCCTCGGACATCCTCGGCGTCTCGGTCTTCCAGCAGCGCCAGGAGCGCTTCGAGTTCGTTCCAGGGCCGCTGTTTGCCAATATCGTGCTCGCCGACGAGATCAACCGGGCGACTCCCAAGACGCAGTCGGCGCTGCTCGAGGCGATGAGCGAGCGCAAGGTGTCGATCGAGCGTCAGCGCCTGGCGCTGCCCGAACCGTTTCTCGTGCTCGCGACGCAGAATCCGCACGAGTACCTCGGCACGTTCCCGCTCCCCGAGTCGCAGCTCGACCGCTTCGAGATGTCGCTGCGGCTCGGCTACCCGGCGCGCGTCGCGGAACGCGAGCTGCTGCTCGCGGGCGGGGTCGAACGGGAGCTCGAGCAACTCGCCGTCGTGGTCTCCGCCGACGAGGTGCGCGACCTGCAGCAGCGGGTGCAGCGCGTCCGCGTCGCCGAGAAGCTCGCAGACTACATCCTGGCGCTCGCCGAGGCGACGCGCCGGAACGAGGAGTTCCAGCTCGGCATCTCGACCCGCGGCGCGCTCGGTCTCTACCGCGCGGCGCAGGCACTGGCGCTCGTCGAGGGCCGCGACGTAGCTCTTGGCCGCGCGCGTGCGGTCGTTCATCTGGTTGGCGAGGATGTCGCCGATCTCCAGGAGGAGGTCGCTGCGCTCGTCGCCGACCACCACGTCGAGGCGGCGCGTCTTGAGGCGCACGACCTCTTCCCAGTCCTTCGTCGCCTCGTACACCTTGCAGAGGGTGTTGATGGGCGCGGGGCTGTCGGGCGCGAGATCG
>JBGARM010000015.1:0-19176 GCA_044230215.1 Thermoanaerobaculia bacterium
ATCACCCGGTAATCGTCCGAGAGCCGCGCGTACTGCGGGTCCCAGTCCTCCAGGCTGCGGCCGATGCCGTGTACCAGCACCACCGGCGGATTGTGCGGGTCGCCGTCGACCCGGACGCGCACCCGCCCGTCCGGCGCCGCGGCAACGACCTCGGCGCCGAAGCGGGCCTCGATTCCGGGCTCACCGGCAAGGGCGTCGAGCAGCAGGCCCTGCAGGTCGCTGCGCCGGACCATCCAGACGCGAGGTGCCGGTCCGGGCGGCGCGAAGATCGTGCGGCCGGCGCCGTCGACGATACGCGCCGCACCCACCGGACGCGCGACGGCCGCGAGCGCTGGGCCGAGCCCGAGCGCCTCGAGCACGGCGAGTCCGTTGTCGGCGAGTCCGATGCCGGCACCGACGGCGCGCGGCGCCGCCACTCGTTCCAGCAGGGTCACGCGCGCGCCGGCGCGCGCCAGGAGCAACGCCGCCGAAGCGCCGCCGGTCGCGCCGCCCGTCACGACGACCTTCAACTGAGCGAGGTCCATCGTCCTTCTCCTGTGGAATCCCCGGCCCCTCCAGTGGGCTAGCGCGAGAACACCGCGCCGTGCGGCAGGCCGGTGCCCTCCCAGCCGTGGGGCCAGGCTCGTTTCGCGAAGCTGAAACCGGTCTTGCCGTCGGTGTCGCGGAAGCTCTCGTCGACGGTGAGAGCGCCGGTCTGGAGATCGAGCTGCAGCAGGTAGAGGCGGTTGTCTTCGTCGGAGCCCGGCGGCGCCACGATGCGGCCGGTCACCGGATCCCAAGCCGTCCAGTGCGGGCGGAAGGTGTCGCTGATCGTCAGGCGCGACACCTCCACCGGATGCGCGGGGTCGGCGAGGTCGAGGACGATGAAGCCGTGCACCGCCGGCACGCTCTGCACGAAGTAGCGCCCGACGATCGTCGGCACGCCGCAGAAGTTGCCCGGGAAGGTGTGGACCAATTTCGCCACCGGCGCGTCGCTCGCGATGCCGGTGATGCGCTCGAGGCCGCAGGCCAGCGTCTGCACGTAGACCGAGCCGTCGGGACCGACGCGCGGCTCCTCCGGGCTGATGTGGGCGTAGAGCCGCTCGCCGGGATCGAAGTACGCCGTCTTGAGGAGACGCAGATCGGAGAGCCGCCAGACCTGGTAGGTCGTGCCGCTGAAGAGGTCGGGATCGTGCATCGACGAGTTCGTCGACACGACGCGATCGATCGCCGGCAGGACGACCAGGCCGTAGGGCATCAGCACGTTGTCGGCGAAGGCGGGATCGGCGTTGCCCGACGAGCGCACGACGCGGCCGGCATCGTCGATCTCGACCAGGCCGCCGGTCTTCCCCATGGCGGCACTCGCCATTGGCGCCATCTGCGTCCCGTGCGCCAGGGCCGGATTCGACGGCATCGCATCGTGCTGGAAGGAGGTCAGCACATGGCCGTTGGGCAAGCGCACGTACGAATGCGGATGCGCGAAGCCGGCCATGTCGCCGAACGACGCCGCCACCGCCGGATGCAGCGGATCGCGCAGGTCGAGGACGAAGCTGCGGCCGGCGTCGTGATCGTTGACGAACAGCCTGCCGCTCTCCGGCATCGTGTACTCGGTGTGATGCGGCCGGACCGTGCGCTGGTCGGTGGCGAGCGCCGTGAGCATCCGCCCGTAGTTGGGCGAGCGCGGGTCGGCATCGACCACGAGCAGGAAGTCGTTGCCCTTCTTCTCCTTGTCCCCCGTCCAGACGAACAGGGCGTGGGGCGACACTGCCGCCTGCGCGACGACTGGGGTCGTCTGCCCTGCCGCGAGCGCCGCGGCCAGTGTCAGCACTTCCAGAGAGCGCAGCAAGGTCAGAACTCCACGACGCCTTCGGGTTCGCACACACAACCTCCCGGGAGCAGGGCCCGCGCCGCGCGCCGACCCATGACCGCGCAGTCCTGTCGGCCGATGGCGGAAGCGTAGCAGGGGCACCGCGGACGGCGGCACCTTCGGCCGCTTGGCTGCGGTCCATAGAAGGACACGATAAACATAGTTATAATAATATTTAGATTAATTAGCATCGTGTTTGTTCTAGTTGAATTGACATTTAGATTAATTTGAGACATATTATCGAGGAACCCAGGAGCCTGCGATGACTCCCGACGTTGCGCCGATGGCCCCCGCCCCCGCTGATATCGCCTGGATGCTCGTGGCGACCGCCCTGGTCCTGCTCATGACTCCCGGGCTCGCCTTCTTCTACGGCGGTCTGGTGCGCGCCAAGAACGCGCTCAACACGATGATGATGAGCTTCGCCTCGCTCGCCGGCGCGGGTCTCGCCTGGGCGCTCCTCGGCTATTCGCTCGCATTCGCCCCCGGCTCGGGGTTCCTCGGCGGACTCGACTACGCGCTCCTCGCCGGCGTCGGCGTCGAAGCGCGGGGAACGATCCCCCATCTCCTCTTCTTCGCCTACCAGGGGACCTTCGCGATCATCACCGTGGCGCTGGTCTCCGGCGCCGTCGTCGAGCGCATGCGCTTCGGTGCCTTCGTCGCCTTCGGCGTCTGCTGGACCCTGGCGGTCTATGCCCCGGTCTGTCACTGGGTCTGGGGCGGCGGCTTCCTGGCGGAGCTCGGGGCACTCGATTTCGCCGGCGGCACGGTGGTGCACATCAACGCCGGCGCCGCGGCACTGGTCGCCGCCTGGGTCCTGGGACCGCGCCGTGACTACGGAAGACAGGCGCTGCTGCCGCACAGCGTCCCCTTCGTGCTCCTGGGCGCCGCCCTGCTCTGGTTCGGCTGGTTCGGGTTCAACGCCGGCAGCGCGCTCGGAGCGAACGCTTCGGCGGTCGTCGCCTTCACCAACACGCTGCTCGCCCCGCTCGCGACGCTCGCGGTCTGGATGACACTCGATCGCCTGCGGACCCGCCGCGTCACCGCCGTCGGCGCCGCCACCGGCGTGGTGGTGGGGCTGGTCGCGATCACCCCGGCGGCCGGCTTCGTCTCGCCGCTCGCGGCACTCGCTCTCGGCGCGATCGCCGCTTTCCCTTCCTACTTCGGCATCCTCTACCGCTCGCGCACCCGCCTCGACGACGCGCTCGACGTAGTCGCGGCGCACGGCCTCGGCGGGCTAACCGGCGCTCTGCTCACCGGCGTCTTCGCGAGCGCCGTCTGGGGAGGCACTCCAGGTCTGCTCGAGGGGAACGCGGCGCTCGTCGGCAAGCAGGCGATCGCGATCGTGGCCACATTCCTGTACTCCGGCGCCGCCACCTGGGGGCTGCTGAAGCTCCTTGCGGTCGTCCTGCCGCTTCGCGCCGACAGCCGGCTGCAGGGCCGCGGCCTGGATATCGAGCTGCACGGCGAAGAGGCGTACGGCAGCGGCGAAGGGGCGATCCTGGTACTCGACCCGCTGCGGCCGGCGACTCTCCGCCCCGCGTCCGCCAGCGCCGCCGACGCCCACTCTGCCGGCGCCCTGGGCGCCGGCGCTGGAGCGTGATGCCATGAAACTGGTCACCGCGATCGTTCGCCCCGAGAAGCTTCCCGACGTCCTCGAGGCGCTCTTCCGCGCCGAAGTCACCGGCCTCTCGATCTCGCGCGTGCAGGGGCACGGCGGCGAGACCGAGGCGGTCGAGACCTACCGCGGCACGACGGTGAAGATGGAGCTGGTCGAGAAGGTGCGCCTCGAGATCGGCGTCTCGGACTCCTTCGTCGACGTCACCGTCGACGCCATCCTCGCCGCCGCGCGCACCGGCGAGGTCGGCGACGGCAAGATCTTCGTCCTGCCCGTCGAACGCGTCGTCCGCATCCGCACCGGCGAAACCGACGCCGACGCGGTCACCCCGGTGGCCCCGCCGACCGCGACCCCAGTCGGCTAGTCCGGAAGCTGAGGCCGCGTCGCAGCGCGGCGCAGTTCGGCCTCGAATCGCCCGGCGCGGCGAGCAGGAAGTTCGTCGAGGAGGCTGGCTAGTCCCATCTGCAGGGCAGGACGCTCCCGGCATCGTCGGCCTCGAAGCCGTCGAGAAGGAGCGGCGGGCGGAGGGCGACGACGATGCCGTCGACACCCAGGCCGTGAGGGTCGAAATCGACCGCGCTCAGACGTACGTGGACGGAGTGCGCGCCGGCGGGCACGGTCGTCGCGAGCCGCGCGGTGCTCCAGATCACAGGATCCTGCGCCTCGTAGGGCGAGGCAAGACTGGAGACCCAGCCGGACTCGCAGTCGATCGTCCCCCAGAAGTTGAGCTCGATGCTGAACTCGCCGTAGCCCAGATGGCCGGCAGCGATGGCGAGGTTGGTGCCCGGGGCGAGGTCCGGCACGCACTGCTCGACCGTGGCGACATCGAGCGTCGAGACCTCGACGCTCGTCGAGAGTCCCATTCCAGAAGCGGGGCAATCGCTCTCGTCGCTCAGATTCGTCCAGACGAGCGAGCCACCGGCGTGAGGCTCCCAACCCGAGACGTCGACGGCGAAGTCGCCGTTCCAGACCAGGTTCTGCGCCCATGCGGCTCCCGCCGAGGGCATCGCGAACACCGCACAGAGCGCGAGCCTCCCCAGCAGGCTCCTTCTACACCGAGCGCCCTGCCTCGCCCCTTCGTTGCCAGTCGTCGCCATGAAGTCTCCCATTCTAGTCAAGGCGGATATCCGGGTCGAAAGCGGCCAAGAGGAGCGCGACGTCCAGGCAGCACCGAACTTCCTCGTTTCCAGGACACACGGGCCCGCGCGCGGCTAAGCTGTGTCGATGCCGCATTCTCCTGGCGAGTCCTCGACTTGACCCCGCCCCTTTGGATCGACCGGCCCGAGCTGCTCGCCGCCGGAATCGCGCGCTGGCGTGTCGCCCGCGCCGCCTCCGGCATCGCGCTCGACACCGAGTTCGTCTTCGAGCGCACCTTCCGGCCGCGACTGGGCCTGATCCAGATCGCGGCCGGCGGCGAGATCGCGCTCGTCGACACGGTTCGAATCGCCGATCTCACGCCGCTCGCGGCACTGCTGCAGGCTCCGGGCGGGCGGGTGATCGTGCACTCCGGCTCGGGTGACGTGCCGATCTTGCGCCGCGCCATCGGTGTTTCGCCGCAACCGCTCTTCGACACGCAGATCGCCGCGGCTTTCGTCGGCCTGGGGCCTTCGCTCTCCTACGCCGCGCTCATCCGCGAGCTCTTCGGCGTCGAGCTGCCCAAGCACGAGACCCGGACCGACTGGCTGCGACGACCGCTGTCGCCCGCCCAGCTGCGCTACGCCGCCGAGGATGTCGAACAGCTAGAGGCCGCAGCGAGCGAGCTCGATCGGCGGCTCCGCGACCTCGGACGGCTCGAATGGGCGCTCGAGGATTCGGCGGAGCTCTCCCTTCTCGAGTCGGATGCTGCCGATGCGTCGCTGGCGTGGCGCCGGGTGAGAGGCCTCGACCGCCTGCCGCCGCACGGTCGCGCGGTCGCCCGCGCGCTCGCCGCCTGGCGCGAAGCCGAGGCCGAACGGCTCGACCTCGCCCGCCCCTTCCTGCTGCGCGACGAGACGCTGCTCGCGCTCGCCCGGCGGGATGCCATCGCTCCGCAGGAGATCGCCAAGCTTCCCGGCTACGAGGCCCGCCGGCACGCACAGCACGCGACGCGCTGGATCGAAGCGCTCGCCGCGGCCCGCGCCGCGGCCGACGCCGGCACAGCTCCCGAAGAACCCGCCCGCCTCCCGGCCGCGGAGCGCGACCGCCGCAAAGCGCTCGAAGAGGCGATCTCCGCCCTCGTCACGCGCCGGGCCACCGAGCTGGGCATCTCCGCCGAGCTTCTCCTTTCCCGCCGCCTGCGAGATCGTGCGCTCGACAGCTGGAACGGCCGTGGGTCCCTCGCCGAGAGCGTCGGCGGCTTCCGCGGCCTCCTCCTCGGCACCGAGCTCGACGCGCTCGCTGCCAGCGTAGGATGATGCGCCTTCCTCGCACGGAGGACTGCATGTACCCTCGCTTGCGGAACGCGCTGCTCGCTGCCGGCCTCGCCGTCACGCTCCCTCCTCCGGGCGTCCTCTTCGCCGGCACGATCGTCGTCGATGCCGGCCGCGGCAACGTCACCGTGCGGGTGCCTGACAGCGGAACGCCCCCCTTCCCGCTCGTCGTATTCCTGCACGGCTACAACTCCAACGCCGCTTCGTCCGAGGCCTTCTTTGCGTTCGGTGCCAAGGCCGAAGCGGCCGGCATGCTCTACGCCACGCCGAACGGCAACCAGGACCAGCTCGGCCTGCGATTCTGGAACGCCACCGACGCCTGTTGCGATTTCTTCCATTCGGGAGTCGACGACTCCACCTATCTCGCGAATCTGGTCGCCGTCATCGACAGCGCGGTGGGAGTCGATCCGCACCGCCTCTTCTTCGTCGGGCATTCGAACGGCGGCTTCATGTCGTATCGCTTCGCCTGCGATCATGCCGACGAGGTCGCCGCCGTGGTCTCGCTCGCCGGCGCCACATTCGACGACTCTGCCGCCTGCACGCCGCTGCGCCCGGTGTCGACGCTCCAGATCCACGGCACCTCGGACACCGTGATCCAGTTCGGCGGCGGCACTCTTCCGGGAGCGGACGGCCCCTATCCCGCCGCCGCGGACACCGCCGCCACCTGGGCCGCCTACAACGGCTGCGAGAACTCGACCGTGGCGCTCGACTCGTTCAACGGCGTCGAGAGTCTCCCGGGCGACGAAACCGACGTCGAGCGCTACGCTCTCGGCTGCAGCGGCGCGGTGACCGAACTGTGGACCGTAGGCGGCGGACCGCATTCGCCGGCGATCAACGACACCCTGCGTGATCGGGTGATCGCCTTCCTCGTCGAGGCAGGCAACCGGGTCTTCGACGACGGTTTCGAGACCGGCTTCACCTTCGCCTGGAGCAGCACCGTCGACGGGCCCTGAACCGACGGCTCCGGGAAGGAGTAATCTTGGGCGACCGAGGATTCGCGATGCGCTTCGCTTCCATTGCCGTTCTGCTGCTGCTCGCCGCGGGCTGCGGCCACGAGACGTCCGGCACTCCGGCGGCGGAGACTCCGCGCGTCGCGCCGACGTCCGGCACGGCCCAGCCTGCCGCCGAGCCTGCAGCACCGCAAGTGCCGCCGCCGGAACCTGGCGCAGCGCCGGTGTCGGACGCAACGCCTCCGGCGCCGCCGGTCCCGCCGGCAGAGGAGAGTCCACGCGCCGAAGCGCCGCCGACGCCGGTGCCGGCCGTTGCCAAGCCGGCAACGCCCAAGCCCAGTGTGACTGTCCCCGTGCCGCCGGAGGCGCCGGCCTCAGAGCCCCCGGGCGGTACGGCGTCACCGCCGACGGCGGCGCCAGGCATCGAGCCCGTCGCGCCCGCTGCTCCCCAACCCATTGCCACCGCGCCGCCTGCACCGCGCGCCGCCACCCCGGCACCGCCGGCAACACCTCCGACCGCTCCAGAGACGACGGTGGAACCGCCGGCCGCGGTCCAGGAGCTGGACCTGAAAGCTCTCGAAGACCAACTCCGGCAGACCAAGGCCATCGGCTTCATGACCAAGCTCACCCTCAAGGGCCAGGTCAACGATTTGCTGGACCGCTTCCGCGAGTACTACCAGGGCAAGGCGAAGATGACGATGAAGGACCTGCGCCGGTCTTACGACCTCTTGATGATGAAGGTGCTCTCGCTGATCCAGGACGCGGATCAGCAGCTCGCGTCCGCCATCGTGGCGTCGCGCGAGGCGATCTGGGGCCTGCTCGCCGACCCAGTGAAGTTCGAGACCCTGCAAGGCTGAAGACGGGAGAGACCATGAACCGAATCACTCTGGCATTGGCAGGATCGCTCGTCGTGGCGGCGTTCTTCGCCGTGCCGTCGCTGGCCGCCGACGACGAGGAACTGAAGAAGGACCTGACTGCGGTGATCGCGCTCAACGGCCTGCCGTGCGGCAAGGTCGTCGCCGTCAAGGTGCTGGCCGAGAACAACTACAACGCGTCGTGCGAGGACGGCAATAAGTACCACGTCTTCATGAACGAAGCGGGCCGGGTGGTGGTGGAAAAGGCCAAGTAGGCCGGATCGGAGGGACTGTTAGGCTCTCGCCGCGCACCGGTTGCCACCTGAAGGCCAGAGGAGCACAGCCATGTCGAGTTGCCTGCATTCCCGGCTCTACTGCAGTGTACCGATCGCGCTTGCGCTCGCCGCGTTGTTGGGCACGACGAGCGGCTGCGGCAAACCCGCCGGGGCTCCAGGCGACAAGCCGATGGCCGCCGCCACTACGCCCGACGCCGCGGAGGCGCCCCTGCCGCCGCCCGCCTATGAGAGCGCGCTGCCGGAAGGGGTGCGGGAGCATCTCGCCGAAGGGTTCCTCGGCGATCTGGACGGAATGATCGCGAGGCGCCTCATCCGGGTGGGGGTCACCGTCAACCGGACCTTCTACTTCGTGGACCGGGGCGTGCAACGCGGCGCCGCCTACGAGATGGGCGTGGCGTTCGAGGAGTCCCTGAACAAGAAGCTCAAGACCACGCCGGCGACCAAGGTCAGTGTCGTCTTCGTCCCGCTCCCCCGCGATCAGATGGGCGCCGCTCTGACCCAGGGGAAGGTCGATCTGGTCGTCGCCCAGGTGATCGTCCGGCCGGAGCTCCAGGCGGTCGTGGACTTCAGCAAGCCGGTGCGCTCAAACGTCAACGAAGTGATCGTGAGCGGCCCGGGCGCGCCGCCGATCGCCACCGTCGAGGACCTCGCCGGCAAGGAGGTCTTCGCGCGCAAGGGGACCAGCGCCTGGGAGGACCTCGAACAGCTCAACGTCAAGCTGCAGGCGAAAAAGCTCCCGGCGGTCGTCGTGCGGGAGGTGCCGGGAAACCTCGAAGAGGACGACCTGCTCGAGATGGCGAACGCCGGCATCATCCCGCTGGTGGTGGCGCACGACTACCTGGCGAAGTTCTGGCAACAGATCTTCACCCAGCTCACCGTCCACGAGGCCCTTGCCGTGCGCACCGGCGCCACCATCGCGGTGCCATTCCGCAAGAACAGCCCGAAGCTCGCCGCCGAGCTCAACGCTTTCCTGGACAAGAACGGACTGGGGACCGCCTTCGGCAACATGATCGAGAAGCGTTACCTCGTCAGCACGAAGTTCGCGAAATCGGCCACCTCCGAGGCCGAGCGCAAGAAGTTCCTGGATCTCGCCCAGTTCTTCCGCAAGTACAGCGAGCAGTACCAGATGGACTTCCTGCTCATGGCCGCCCAGGGATTTCAGGAATCGGGGCTCGACCAGAACGCCAAGAGCCAGGTCGGCGCGATCGGCGTCATGCAGGTGATGCCGGCCACCGGCAAGGAGCTGGCGGTCGGCGACATCACGCTGGTCGAGAACAACATCCACGCCGGCGTGAAGTACATGCGGTTCATGATCGACCGCTATTACAAGGACGAGCCGATGGACAAGCTGAACAAGGGCTTGTTCGCCTTCGCCTCCTACAACGCCGGTCCGGCGCGTATCCGCCAACTGCGCAAAGAGGCGGAGAAACGCGGCCTCGACCCAAATGTCTGGTTCGGCAACGTCGAGCAGATCGCTTCGGAACGCATCGGCCGCGAGACGGTCACCTATGTCTCGAACATCTACAAGTACTACATCGCCTACACGCTGATCGTCGAGCAGCGCGCCCGACGGGAGGCGGCGATGAAGGCGGTTCAGGCGCCGGCGAAATAGCGCCGCCGGGCGGTGCGTTCAGCGGTCGATCATGCGCTGGGCGCCCTCGGAGTAGCGCGCGCCGCGCACGGGGATCGCCGCGGCGGCGGAGTCGATTTCGCGCAGCTCTCCGGCCGAGAGTTCGATGCTCGTGGCGCTCAGATTCTCTTCGAGGCGATGGAGCTTCGTCGTCCCGGGAATCGGCACGATCCATGGCTGGCGCGCCAGCACCCAGGCGAGGGCGATCTGCGCCGGGGTCGCGCTCTTCGTCGCCGCGATCCTCGTGACCAGATCCACGATCGCCTGATTCGCCTCCCGGTTCTCCGGCCGGAAGCGCGGTACGGTGTTGCGGAAGTCACCGGCGTCGAAGGTTGTCGCAGAGTCGATCTTGCCGGTCAGGAACCCCTTGCCCAATGGGCTGAAGGCGACGAGCCCGATCCCGAGCTCCGCGAGGGTGGGCAGGATCTCGTCCTCCGGCTCGCGCCACCAGAGCGAGTACTCGCTCTGGAGCGCGGCGACCGGCTGCACCGCATGGGCGCGCCGGATCGTCTTCGCGCCGGCCTCCGAAAGGCCGAAGCGCTTGACCTTGCCTTCGCGGATCAGCTCCTGCACCGTCCCCGCCACCTCTTCGATCGGGACGTTCGGATCGACCCGGTGCTGGTAATAGAGGTCGATGGCCTCGACCCCGAGCCGCGCGAGCGAGCCCTCGGTCATCCGGCGGATGTACTCGGGGCGACTGCACAGGCCGACCTGCTTGCCGTCCTGGTCGAACTCGAACCCGAACTTGGTGGCGATGACGACCCGGTCGCGGAAGGGTGCCAGCGCCTCGCCCACGAGCGCCTCGTTGGTGAACGGACCGTAGACCTGCGCGGTATCGAAAAAGGTCACGCCCCGCTCGACCGCGGTGCGGATCAGCGCGATCATCTCCGCCCGGTCCGCCGGCGGACCGTAACCGAAGCTCATCCCCATGCAACCGAGGCCGATCGCCGAGACCTCGAGCCCGCTCTTGCCCAACTCGCGCCTGTCCATTTGCGTCCTCCCCCGAAGCCTGATCAGACCATCAGGGCGTGTCGCGCGCGCCATTCGCCGGGAGGACTCCCCTCCCAGTCGTGAAACGCGCGAAAGAAAGAATGGGCGTCCTCGTACCCCAGGAGGTACGCCGTTTCGTTGAGCTCGAGCGTCGAATGCAGCAGGTAATGGCGGGCGAGCTCGCGCCGCGCCTCCTGGATGAGCCGCTGGAACGAAGCGCCGTCCTCCGCCAGCCGGCGCTGCAGCGTCCGGGCGCTCAACCGCAGCTCCCGCGCCACTTCGCCGATCTCCGGCCGTCGCCCGGCGAGCTGGCGCTTGAGGATGCCCTTGACCCGGTCGCCGAGGGCCGCAGAGGAGCGCTGCGCGAGCTCGGCTTCGAGCTGCGGCGCGAGCGCCGCGGCGAGCTCCGCGTTGTGGGTGACGAACGGCCGGTCGAGGTCCGCGCGCGCGAAGACGATGGCGTTCTCGCTCTCCTCGAACGTCGCCGGACAGGCGAAATGCGCCGCATAGGCCGCGCGGTTTTTCCGCCGACCGCGCAGCTCGAGCCGCTTCGGCTGCACGAGGTCGGCGGTCCCGCGCCGGGCGATGCCGACCACCCAGGCGAAGCAGAGGTCGATGAGGACGGGCGGCTCGGTCTCCTCGGCGAGGAGCCAGCGGAATCGCACCCGGCACTCCGCGCCCCTCTCCGTGACCACCAGCTCCTCGGGACAAGTCAGCTGCTTGTAACGCGCCAGCCGCCCGAGGGCGTCGCGGAGCGAGCGGGCCGACACCGCGGTGATGGCGATCGGGTCGTAGCGCTCGACCCGCGGTTCGGTTCCCAGCGCGAGGCCGATCGCCGGATCGTCGCTTACCTCGGCGATCCCGCGATAGAGCGCGAAGAGCTCCTCGGTCGAGACCTGGATCCTCTCCTGCTCGAACAGCTCTATAGGCAGGCCGGCATGGCGCAGCACCTTCGCCGGCGCGACCCCGAGGTCTTCGAGCTTGCGGGCGAGCTGGATCGAAACGCGGAATCGGTCAGCCATCGCTTCCCTCCGGACCTCCGCCGGCATTCTCCCTCGTCGCACCTTACCGGAGGGTGGCCAGGTCGAGCACGAAGCGGTACTTCACGTCGCTCTGCAGGAGACGCTCGAACGCCCGGTTGACCGCCGCGACCGGCACGAGCTCGATATCGGCGGTGATGCCCTTGTCGGCGCAGAACTCCAGCATCTCCTGGGTCTCGCGGATGCCGCCGATGAGCGAGCCGGCGAACCGCTTGCGGCCGAAGATGAGGCCCATGATGCCGACGCCGAGCGGTGTCTCCGGCGCCCCGACCATCGTCAGCGTGCCGTTGCGCTTGAGCAGGCCGAAATACGGGTTGAGGTCGTGCAACGCCGAGACCGTGTCGAGGATGAAGTCGAAGCTGCCCAGGTGCTTCTCCATCTCGCCGCCGCGGGTCGAAACCACCACCTCGTGCGCGCCGAGCCGGACGGCGTCCTCGACCTTGCCGGGCGTGGTCGTGAAGACGACGACGCGGGCGCCGAGCGCGCGGGCGAACTTGACCGCCATGTGTCCGAGCCCGCCCAGGCCCACGACGCCGACCTTCTGCCCTTCGCGCACGTTCCAGTGCCGGAGCGGAGAGTAGGTCGTGATACCGGCGCAGAGGAGCGGCGCCGCGCCGGCCGGATCGAGCCCGTTCGGTACCCGGAGCACGAACGCCTCGTCGACCACCAGACTGGTCGAGTAGCCGCCATAGGTGACCCCGCCCAGGTGCGGCTCCGGGGAGTTGTAGGTGAAGGTCGCCGGCCCGGCGCAGAACTGCTCCTCATGGTCGAGGCAGGCCGGGCAGGTGCGGCAGGAGTCGACCAGACAGCCCACCGCCGCGAGGTCGCCCTCGAGGAAGCCGCGCACGTCGCGGCCCACGGCGACGACCCGGCCGACGATCTCGTGCCCCGGGACGCAGGGGTAGGTCGTCGGCATCGTGCCGTGCCACTCGTCGCGGATCTGGTGCAGGTCCGAGTGGCAGACGCCGCAGAAGAGGACGTCGAGCTGGACGTCGGACGGCCCCGGCTGGCGGCGCCGGATGGTCAGGGGCGCGAGGGGCGAGCTCGCGCTCGTTGCGGCATAGGCCTTGGCTTCGTAGGAACCCGCCGCCCGCAGCGCGGATGGCAACAGAACTTCCTGGATCGTTTCGCTCATTGTCGGTGCTCCTCCTGGACACCGACAATGTAGGCCGCCGGCACCCCCGGGTCATTAGCAGAACGCGCCAATGTAGTTGCCAAAGGCGCCAGGGCGGGGTGCGCGGCCCGGTGTCGTCCTCGACCCCGAACCTGCGTTCTTCTGGACAGGAGACACCTCATGGACCGCCAGCGCCCGCTCACCATCGATCGCACCCGCCCCGGGCGGACGGGCTGCGACCGCCCCCTTGCCGCTCTCGGCGGATTCGCGCTCCTGGCATTTTTCGCCTCCGGCACACCCCCCGCAGGAGCCGCCTCGCACCGGCTGAGCCAGGGCCTGCCATTCAGCGACGTGAGCTGGTCGGCGGTGAGTCCCGATGGCCAGTTCGTCGTCTACGCCCACGACGCGGAGGTCGACAACGCGCAGGAGCTCTGGAGCGTCCGCGTCACTGGCGGCGCTCCGGTCCGTCTGTCGAACCCGCTGCCCGGCGGCGTCGGTATTGGCTCCTTGGCGATCAGCGCCGACAGCCAGCGCGTGGTCTTCATCGTCGCCCAGGAGACCGCCGGCCAGGTCGAGCTCTACAGCGTCCCGATCGCCGGCCCCGAGGGGGCCTGGATCAAACTCAACGGGGAGCTGCCGCCGGGCGGCGACGTCGGCGAATTCCGGATCAGCCCCGACAGCACGCGCGTCGTCTATTTCTCGAGGCAGCAAAACATCGACCAAGACGCCTGGAGCGTGCCGATCGACGGCGGCACGCCGATCCGCCTGCGGCCGTTCATTACTGCGGCCGGCTCGCGGGTCATCCATGGCCAGGATACGCCTCTGATCAGTCCCGACAGCGAGCGGGTCGTCTTCTATGCCAACTTCTCCAACCTCGACTACTTCGACCTGTGGAGCGCCCGCCTCGACGGCACCGGCGGGATCGTGCGGCTGACCGAAAGGACGGCCGCCGACCACGGGGCCTCTCTTCCCTCCTTCAGCCCCGACAGCAGTCGAGTTGTCTATCTCTTCCAGCAGCCCGACGGCACCCAGGAGCTCTACAGCGTGCCGAGCGCTGGCGGCAGCGCGGTGAAGCTCAATGGCGTGTTGACCCCCGGTGGCGGTGTCGTGTTCTATCGGATCAGTCCGGACAGCAGTCGCGTCGTCTATTTCGCCGACCAGCAGACCCTCAACGTCCAGGAGCTCTACAGCGTGCCACTCGCCGGCGGCGGGGCGGCGAAGCTCAACGGCCAGCTCTCGGGTGGCGTCAGCGACTTCCGGATCAGCCCCGACAGCGCAAACGTCGTCTATCTCGCGGACCAGGACACTCCCGGCGTCTGGGAGCTCTATCGGGTGCCGCTCGCCGGCGGTGGGACGGTGAAGCTCAACCCCACACTGGCCAGCAATCGCGACGTCACGGAGCTCGCGATCGCCCCGGATGGCAGTCGCGTCGTCTACCTCGCCGATCAGAATCACGACGAGGTGCTGGAGCTCTTCAGCGTGCCACTGGCGGGCGGAACGTCCGACCACTTGAACGACAATCCGGTTTCGGGCGGCGATGTCCTGGACTTCACGATCGCTCCGCAGGGCGGCTTCGTCTTCTACAGCGGAGACATGCTGACCGACGGACGCTTCGAGCTCTTCCGGACGCGGATCGCCGGCGCCTCCAATGCGGACAGCCGCGTGAGCGGTCCACTGGTGGCGGGCGGTGCGATCGACCTCTGGACGTGGGCGGCTCTCCCGGTCGGCCGCCAAGTGGTCTACAAGGCCGACGAAGAGGTCGACGAGAGGCAGGACCTCTACGTCGGCGACATCTGCCTGCTCTGCGACGGCTTCGGGGCCGGCGACTCCGGGCGCTGGGACTGACCGAGCGGATTCGGCGCTCCGCCATGGGCTCGCGGAAGCGTTCGCGTCCGGGCCGGGCAGAGCAGAGCATGAAATAGCAGGCTGAGCGTGCCCTCTCTGGCGAGCGCCCGCCTGTTCGTGTGGCCCAGGAGCCGGTCGAGCCCGCTATCCTGCCCTTGCAGTCCGGGGAGAGCGCGCGTGAAGAAAGACCGCAAGCTGACCTACCTGCTGCTCGGGCTCCTGCTGCTGGTCTTCGCCCTGACGGCACCGGCGGCCGTGCGCCGGGCGCTCGAGCGCGGCGAGCTCTATCTCTTCACCACGCTCTTCTTCTCCGATATCGCCCCACGCCTGACCGGGCCGGGGCGCCTGCGCTTCCTCCTGCAGCCGGTCGTCGCCCTACTGCTCGGTGTCCGCGACGGCCGCGCCGACCTGCGCGCGGGAAGGGAGCCGTATATCTGGGCCCTCGTCACCGGCCGCGGCTCGCGGCGCGAGCTGCTGCGGAGCGCCCTCGCTTCGATCTCGAACGTCGTCCTCGCCGCGATCCTCTGCGACGCCATCGCCCAGTGGCTGCTGTTCCGCGTCGTCTCGCCGGGGGCCGCGCTGGTGATCGGTCCGGTGCTGATCTGCGCCCCCTATGCGTTGGCGAGAGCGCTGGCCAATAGCGGGGCGCGAGTGGTCCGCACCCTCCACTGAGCCCGGCCCGGCGCCCCGCGCCTGCCTGTCGGCTCAGTTTCGCGCGCGCGCCTCCCGCGAAGACCCGCCCAGCCCCTGCGAATCCGGAACGCGGGCGAGAGCGCGGTCCTCGGCGAGCGGGTAGAGCGTCTCGATCGACTCGTCGAGTCGGCGGCGCTCGCGCTCGAGGCTCGGGTGGCGGTGCAGCGGCAGCGCCGTGAGCAGGTTCTCGAACAGGGCGTGCAGCCGGCGCGCGATCTGGACGTTGCCGGCGCCGCAGCTGCGGATCTCCTGACATGAGACGTGGACGTAGTCCTCCCAGTTCGGCGTGCGGTAGATGACGCGCGGCGCGCCCCGCTCGTCAGCGATCACCTCGCCGCGCAGCCGCCGCCTTCCGACCTCGCGCAGCAAGCGGTGGATCTGGTCGAGCGCAAGCACGGCGGTCGTCGGGTCGTTGATCGCCGGCGACAACGCCTTGAGCGCGATGTCGGTGAGGATGCGGAAGGCGAACATCGGGTCCTGTTCCATCGTCCGCTCGATGCCGAACGCCACCGCCGCGGCGAGCCGCCGATCCTCGACCGCGGCGGCGCCGCCGTGGAGCGCGAAGAGCGGCTCTCCCTGAGCGAGAAAGTCCCCGACCTGAGGCACGAACTCGATCACACCCTGGTGGCGGACCGCCTCGGCGACCAGGGTCTCCATGTCCACCGCGAGCACGATCTCGGAGCGTCCGGCGTGGTGAACGATCCTGGCTGGCGGTCCGAGAGCCGGCGGGTCATCGTCGGCCTCGTCGGCGCCAGCGAGCGCGAGCTGCGGATAGACCGAGCGGATCACCCGCAGGCCGTCGTCGCCGACGCGCGCCACGACACTCACCGGCCGGAGCAGACGGGCGGCGTAGTCGATCAGGAAGAGGAAGACCGCCATGCAGGCGAGTCCGAGGATCGCCGCCAGGGTCGAGACCAGGGCGAAGACCTGGTCCTGCAGCCGGTCGAGGGCGGTGATCGAGAAGACCAGCGAGTAGAAGAAGAGGCCGACGCTGTAGCGCACGACGTTGTCGCGCAGGAGCGTCGTGGCGATGATCCGCGGCGTCAACTGGCCGCCGGCGATCTGGATCGCGACCAGGAGCGAACCGAAGGTGAAAACGATGAAAGACAGCGTGAGGGTGATGACCGTCTCGTAGAGCGACTGCGCTCCGGCGACGTGCATGACGGCGATGCGCCAGTCGAGCCAGTTGTCGAGCACGCGCAGCACCGGCGCGGTCACGAGAACGAGGAGGATCGCCACCAGCGGGACGACCCAGAGCGCCGAGCTCAGGTAGCTCCAGGCGCGGTAGGCGTGGTTCCACAGCAGCTTCGTCCGGACGAAGCGCTTGGCGCGCGCGAGCTGGACCGTGACGAGCTCGTCGAGCCGGGCGCGCATCGCGCTAGGCCTCCTCGGGAGGCTCGAGGAAACGCACCCGGCCTGTGGCAAGCTCGTAGATCGCGCCGACCAGTTGCATCACCCCCTCGGCCCGCCGCGACCGTCCCTCCGGGGATTCGAGAATGCGCTGCACCGCCCAGCGCACGTTCGCTTCCACGGCGCGCGTCATCTGCTCCTCCCAGGGCAGCTCCGCGTCGACTCCGGCGAGGCCCGGGAGGATGTTCTGCAGCAGCGCTTCGATGCGGCTCTTCTCTCGCTTGCCTTCGCGCAGCGACAGCAACGCGGCCTGCACGGCGCCGCAGCCTTCGTGCCCCAGCACCACGACGAGCGGTGTCTTCAGGTGGACCCCGGCATACTGCATCGTGCCGGCCACCTCCTGCGAGAGGACATTGCCCGCCAACCGGATGACGAAGAGCTCGCCGAAGCCGGCGTCGAAGACGAGCTCGGGCGGCACCCGCGAGTCGCTGCAGCCCAGGATCGTTGCATAGGGCTGCTGGCCCCTGGCAAGGTCCGCGAGAATCTCCTTCTGCACGGTGGGAAAGCGCGCCTCGCCGCGCAGAAAGCGCTCGTTGCCCTCGCGCAGCCGCGCCAGCGCCTCCGCCGCGGTGTAGCGCACGCCCGTGTCGTCGGTCACTTCATACCCCTTGTCTTCAAGACGCGAGCGGCGCTTCGGGCCGCGCCCTACTTCGCCAGCTCGTACAGGTATTCGACGTAGGACATCACGGCGCCGTCGAAACCCTGGACCTTCGGGTTGGTGGAGTCGATGACGAAGTACTCGTCCGGGGCGTGGGCGCCGCTGCCGTGGCCGAGGCCGAAGTGACCGGAAGCCAGTTGGAGCGGCTCGCCGGTGAAGACGTATCCCGGATAGGAACCGGCGTTCCTCGGCCAGATCAAGGGATCGATTCCGTTGCGCTTCAGCAGGGCGACCTGCGCCTGGATGAGCGGCGCGGAAGCCGGGGTACTCGTCGGATCGTAGCCGCCGGTGACGTTCACTTCGAGGTCGCCGAAGCCGCGCTTCGCTAGATGCGCCTTGAGCGCGGCGACGGCGTCGGCCATCTTCATGTCGGGCACCAGCCGCATGTCGATCTTCGCCACCGCGCGGTGCGGCAGGATGGTCTTGCCGCCCGGCCCGGTGTAGCCGCCGACCAGGCCCTCGATGTTCACCGTCGGCTGCGAAACGAGGCGCTCGTTCGCCTCGCGCCACGGCAGATCGTCGATCCAATGCTGGACGCCGAACTGAGCCTTCGCCTTCTCCTCGCTGCGGCGCTCGGACGCGGCAGCGACCATCGCGCGCTCGTCGGCACTGATCGGTCGCGGCTGCGGATAACCGTCGATGGTGATCGTGTTGCCGTCCTCGGAGACCAGGGTGCTCAACGCCTTGACCAGCCGCCAGGCGGGGCTGTCCACCATCGCCTTGAGCGACGAGTGGACGTCCTTCGCCGGACCGCGGCCCCAGGTCTCGCCGGAGGCCACCAGCTCGAGCTCGACCACCCCCTTGGCGCCGAGGCTCACCGTCACGATGCCGTCCGGATCCTGGCCCGCCCCCGGCATGAAGACGCCGACGCACTTGCGGAGCGCGGCCTCCACCTCGGGGCGGTGGACCAGCTGGCCGATGTGCGGCGAGCCGATCTCTTCCTCGCCCTCGGCAACCAGCACGAGGTTCACCGGCAGCTTCCGGCCGGCGCCGCGGATCGCGTGCAGCGCCGCCAGGAAGGCGGCCTCGGGCCCCTTCTGGTTGACCGCGCCGCGGCCGACGATCGCCTTGCCGAGCCCGGGCTTGTCGACCATGCGCGCTTCGAGCGGCGGCGATGTCCACTCGGCCGGATCGAACTGTTTGACGTCGTACATGAAGTAGAGACCGACCGTCTTCGCTGCCCCGGCATCGAGGGTCGCAAAGACGCCGGGCTTGCCGTCGGTCGTGAGCACCGTGGCCTGCTGGAAGCCGGCCTCGCGCGCCAGCTGCGCCATGTGCTCGGCGCCGGCGGGGAAATTGAGGTTCTCCGCTGCGATCGACGGCAGGGCGATCCAATCGCGCAGGCGCTGGACCGCCTCGTCATGGCGCGCCGCCACTTCGCGGCGAACATCCGCCAGGTCGTTCCCTGCGGCGAAGGCGCCGTTCGCGCCGGCGAGGCAGACGAGCCCGGCGGCGATCGCTTTCGTCAGCACCCGGACAGGAGTGCGAAGGGCCTTTCCGGCACTTGCGGGCATGGTATCCACGGCAGGTATCTCCTTTGGGCCGGACGCTACCACTGCAGAGCCGCGAGAGAGCTCAGGTCGCCGATTCACCAGCGCCGCGGAGACGGCGGACGAGCGGCGGAGCGATCAGCAGCAAGAGGGCCAGTCCGGCGAGCGGAACGAGGGTGCGCCACGAGATCGCCCCCTCCATCGTGGTGGCCCCCGCCGCCTGGTGGATGGCGCTGACGTAGAGGGTCCCCTTGATCGTCAGGCCGAGCGCCGTGCTCGCCAGGAATCTGCCCGGCGGTACCCGCAACAGACCGGCGGCGAGATTGATCGCCGAGTG